>JABDJT010000278.1 GCA_013003335.1 Verrucomicrobiales bacterium
GAAATGACCAGCGCAAGCGGCAGAATTTTAGCGACGAAGCTCATATCGGATCGTGAAATTGGATTCGCCTTCGACAAGTGGCAGTTCGATGAGCAATTCCTGCTCGCCGTCGCCGATTGGGCGCAAAATGGTTTTCTTTTTTGGCTCGAGGCTGATTTTCAATTCGGGTGTTTTAAAAACCGTTTCCGATTCCGTTTCAATTTTTCCAGTGAGAGGGCGAAACCAGATCGTTTCTGCTTCCGGTGCCGAAAACCGAATTTTGCGAACCAGAATTTTTCCGTCCGCATCCGATCGATCCTCGATTTCCACCTCACCGCAGCGATATCGGAATGTCGGCACGTCCGCTTCATCGACCGAATATCCGAGAAACGCGTAGCCGTGATTTTTCGGATACAGCGGATCAGGATTGATCGGCTTTTCCTTCGACGTCTGCGAACGCAACGGCCACGAAGCAGATTCGTTCTGCAATTTCACGAAGGCGACATCCTGCGCGAACTGGACGGGCCGACCGATGGGATTGAAATTTCCGGACCCCTGTCCCTGCCACCCAACGCTGACGAATTCGCCTGTCCAAATCGCAGAGAGTGCTCCGTTCTGCGCGTTGAAGGCGTAATTCAGCCCGCCCGGAAATCCGACCGCGATTCCACGATATCCCGCCACCCGGCTGCGACCGCGGTAGGTGCGCGGCTTGTCTTTCACGACCAGTTTCGAAGGCTCCGATCGAAGGCCGGAGGGATCGCGGGCTGATCGGCCAAGAGAAAAATAATGCCAGAGCGCCGCCAGCTGCCGGTCGGCATCGCCTTCGAGAATATCCGTCTGCACCGCTTTTCCATCCGGGAAATAATTCGGCATCACGATCCCCGGCCGAAACGCTGCCGGATTTTTCATGTAGTTGGAAAACCAGGCTGGCTGGAGCCGCTGAAAAGAAGTCATCAGGTCGAGGCCCTTCAGACCGGGCGATTCCTTGCCGTTGTGGTTGTGGCAGGCGATGCAATTCAGCCCCTTGTCACCCATCAGCAAATGCGCCCCGTTTCGCACCATGGGCCGGTTCTCGCGATCCGGCTCGGGGAGTTCGACAGGATCAAGGTGGTCGGTTTTTGCAAAAAGCTCAGGCAACCCGGTCAGAGCCGAATCGCCGTAGCCCGGCATCCGCGTTTTCATATAGGGACGCACAGTCAGGCTGTCGTGAAGCACACCGTTCAGCCACTCCGGCTTTAATTTTGCGCCGACCAGCGTGAGCGGTGGCGGGATGCGCGATTCGTTTCCGAGGCCTTCCTCCGTGCTGCGAAAAAACGGGTCCACATTTTCGGCCACGCCGCCGAAATCGTCGCGGACATGGCAGGCGATGCAGTTCAGTTGCGTCAGACGGAGGTCAATTTCCGCAGCTTCGGCGGCTTCCGGATCGGCCACTCGCAAGGCACTCCGAATGGCATCACGCTGCGAATCTGAGAGGTCAAAATCGGGCGCGGCACCCGAATCCGGGGAAAGGCATCCCGCTTCCAAATCAAATTTGCCTTTCGGCGGACCGGGAAAATCGGCTGAATGCTCAACGCCGTCCGCCTCGTGGCACGAAGCACAATGAAATTGCGAAAATGCCTGCTTCCCTTCGGCAATCAAATCGGCATCCGGCTTCTTTGCCTCGTCGGCCGGCGCAGCCTCGCCTTCGAGAAATTTCGCCAGGGCAGCCGCCTCTTCGCGAGTGAGCTTCATGTCCGGCATGCGGCCGGAGGGTCGGGTTTTCAATGGCTCGAGCAAAAATGCGGCCAGCTCGCCCGGCTGGAATTTTCCTTTAACGTGCGCCAGCGACAGGGCCATATCCCCCTGAATTTCCGATCCGTTTTCGTCGCGGGGAGAATGGCAGGCCACGCATCCGACTTCGTGAAACAACGTTCGGCCTGCATCCGCATCGCCCTCTTCCAACGACTCCGCGTTCCCCTCCTTTTTTTCCAGCGTTCCCAAAAATGCCGCGAGGGCCTTTGCGATCTGTTCCCGCTCCTCCTTCGAAACCGATCCCAGCAAATCCGGCATCGTCGTCCCCGGATGAACTGCAGCCGGATCGGCGATGAACCGCTCCAGGAAATCCGAGGTCAGCCGCGAACCGATATCGGAAAAATTGGGCGCGGATTTCATGTGCAGCGAATCGAATCCCTCGTGGCAGGCGGCGCAGCGCAGCTCGCGGATCAGCAATTGTCCCTGCTGCGCTTCGTCCAGCGGGTGCTTTCCGTGCAGTCCGGGAATGACCGGCTCTGCCAGGCAGATGGAAGAGCCCACCAAAATAAATTCCAAACCGAATCCAACTAGCGCGAAAAATTTCATTCCAAGGGCAGCCGATACACTTTCGCCGCATTTCTCCAGTAGTAGTACTCCCGCGCTTCCTGCCCTCTTTTAGCGAAAAACTGATCGACCAAATCCAGGAAACTCTGGTAGCTGCCGGTGTGCTTCGTGCAGGGCCAGTTGCTTCCGTAGACGAGCCGCTCCTGTCCAAATTTTTCCCACAGCACATCCAGCACGGCGCGGTAGTGAGCCAAGTCCTGTGGAGCCGGCTGCGGAACGGAGCGCTGGTAAAGCCCCGAAATCTTGCAGCTCACGTTTTCATTTTCTGCCAGCTTTTCGACCGCGGCGATCCAGTCTGCCGGCGGGGGATTGCCGTCAAAATTGTAGCCGAGACAGTGATTCACCACGATCCGCAAATTCGGAATCGCCCGTGCCACCGCATCGATCGTCTCGATCCCGGGAATGCCGCCGCCGTTCGTGAGGTAATCCAGCGCCAGGTCGTGTTTCGCCAGCGAACGGAGGTTTTTCAGCACGGTTTCGTCCGTAAAATCGACCCCGCCCGGTCGGCGTGCTCGAACTCCGACAAACCGCTTGTCCTGTTTCAACCGGGCAATGTGCCCTTCGAATTCTTCCAAGTGCACATCCACGTTACCGACCAGGCCGATGTAAAAATCCGCCTCGTCAGCCACGAGATCGAGCACCCAGTCATTATCCGAAAGATGATTGCTCGCCTCCACGATCACCACGCCCGTGACGCCTGCAGCCTTCGCCTCTTTCGAAAATTCCGCCGGCAGATGCGGTTTATTGAGGACTTTGTCGTCCTTAGGCGGCCAGGTGTATTCCACCTCCCGCGTCGTGTCGTAAAGATGAATGTGCGTATCGATCCGATGTTTCACCGGCTTCAATTCGTCGTCGCTGCACGAAGCGACAAAAATTGCCATGGTCGCGAGCGAAAGGAAAAACGCAGATTTCATCGGCAGTTTTGTATCAGGACGATTCACGAACGAACAGGGTTTGTTCACTGAGCAGCCCCTGCTGGTTCGTTTTTTGGGAAAAATCACTCGCCCGCGATAGCGATCACGCGGCCGTCTTTCGTGCTCATAAACAGCTTCCCGCCGGCGGCGGCCATCCCATCCCAGCGTGGGAGCGCGTCGATCTTGATTTCGGTGATGGTTTCGCCGGTGTCGGCTGAAACGGCGCGCAACACGCCTTCGTTTCCTTCCATCAAGGCATCCTGTTCGGCGAGAATTTTCTGCACCTTCGGATCGTCCTCGGCGATCTGTTTCCAGGTTTCGTTTTCGTTAAAGAGATCACGCGGGCCGGCCACGAAGATTGTCCGGTCGGCCAAAACCATGGCGCGGGCGAGCAGCGGGACTTCCTTCGTCCAGTGATGTTTCACAAGCGTACCGCCCTGTTTTCCGCCGGTGTAACCACCGGCTTTTCCGGAAAATTCAAACGCGCCACCGACTTTTCCTTCCGCGATTTTCTTCACGCCGATGAGCCGACCGGTGTTGGTATTGCCGGACTGGTCAGAGGCATCGCCCTTGTTGAAATCAGCGATCACGACCGGACTCGTATTTTCCGGAAGTGGCGCGTCAGTGGGATTTTTGAATCGGGCCGCGACTTCTTCCGCGGTCGCCGTGCCGTGAAACACGAAAACTTCGTCGATGACGCCTTTGAACGGCAGCTTCGATTTGTAGGCCCCGAGAGCCGTGCCGTCATCGGTGCCAACCTGCAGGCCTTGCGCCGGGCTCTTGGTGATGAAGGCGTCGGATTTTCCGGTGCCAACGAGTTTGCCGTTCACGTAGAGCTCGAGTTTTTTGTCGGCGGTGATTTGGCCGAAAAGATGCGTCCATTCGCCCATCGGGATCGCTTCTTTCGCGACGGCGGCGAACAGTTTTTCCTCGGAGGACCGGTATAGAAAACGCGGCACGCCTTTTCGCATCGTGAGGCCGTATCCGATCGCCGGGCCGCCGTGAACGGCGATCGCGCCCTCCTTGTTTGTCGGTTTCACCCAGGCCCCGACAGCGAGCGGTTTCAAAGACGGGTCGAGCGTTTTGGTGACGCCGAAATCGATCATCGAACCGACCTGTGCGCCCTGGCCTTTTCCTTTCCCTTTTCCGCGGCGGGTGTCTTTATCCTCGACGGCACTCAGCGCGCCTTCGGGAGCGTTCCGGCTGGCGGAAAAAAGCTGATGTTCCAGCGTGGTCGTCCACTTCAGGTATTCGGGTTTGCGCCCGAAGCCGTAGACATTTTCCGAATCAAAAACAAGGATCCGGCCGGAGGGGGTGTTTTTCCCGGCTTGGTAATAGCCGTTGTGGCCGCCGGCGAAACTTTTTCCGAACACCCAGTAGCTGCGGTGAAACCAGGTGTCGTCGAGAAAACTCATCGGCGCGAAAAGATGCTCTCCGTCTTTTTGAACGGCACCCTGCGTCGCGGCATCGCCGGAGTGCGGACCGATTTCGAGGCGTTCGCCGGTCTCATCCATTTTCTGCGAGCGCATGTAAATGTAGCCGTTCGACGCGCACAGAATGTCCGGAAGGCCGCTCGGCATTTGCAGCGTGGCGATTTTTTCCTGCAGGTTGTTACCTGTCTCAGGATTGATTTCGTTGATGATTTTCTCCGAATTCACCTCGCCGGTTTTCACGTTGAGGTTGTAGTAGCGCAATCCGCCGTCGAGAAAATTGGAACGGCCGGCGACGAACAGTGCGTTGCCGTCTTTCACCAAAACTGAGCCGTGCACCGGCCAGACGGATTCGAGTTGCTCGAAAGCCATGTGACGCTCGCTCGACGGAGCCGCCTGGAATTTCCACGCCAGCTTGCCATCGGTCGCGCGGAGGCAGTACACATGCCCGTCGGCACAGCCAAAAATCACTGAGCCGTCATGAATCGTCGGCGGGGAATCAACCCGGCCACCGGTTGTAAACGACCACGCGATTTCGCCGGATTCGGCATCGAGCGCGTGAACGGTATGCTGCTCGATTTGCGAGACGAACACTTTTCCGTTTGCCGACACGAGCGCCGTCAGTTTGCCGCCGAGCTCGTTTTCCCAAACCGTGCTGAGATTTTCCGTGCCGATTTTTTCTTTGGTAAAACCGCTCCGCTGTCCGTCTCCACGGAATGTTGGCCAGTCGGTTTCCGCAATCGGTGCTGCGTCGATTTTCCCAAAAGCCGGGCCTTCCGCAAGTCGATTTTTGGTAGGTTCGTCAGGGCGGGGGCCGGCGGCGGACAGCGCGTTGAATCCATACAGCTTCGTTTCCGGGTAGCACGCGCAGTTGTGCGGCGGAGCGTAGGTCAGGCCGTTGGCGGGCATCACGCCGTATAAGCAACCGCCGCGAACCCAATGATTGATGTCCCAATGCTCCGACTGGGGATCGACAAACTCAATACCGGTTCGCGAAGGCATCAGGAAATTTTCGGTTGCCTTCGCAATATAGCAGCGGTGATGAAACCAGTACGTCTCGACGTTCGGCGAAAATTCTTTCACGACATCGCCCGTCATCAAATCGCGGCCCGTGAAAGTCCCCGAATCGCGACCGCTCGTGAGCGGAGCCGACCAGACCGTGTTTTTTAGAACGAGCAAATCCTCTGGCGATTGATACCCGCCCCGGGCGTGCGGCGCTTCCCAGAGCTGCTCGCCGGACGCGGCGTCGTAGGTGTGCATTTTTCGATCGCCGCCGGCAAACAACACCTTGTCGCCGACCACGACCATTTTCGGGCCGAAGTTGAATGTCATGCTCTGAACGCGGTCGGCCCTCGGTCCGGTCCAGAGTTCGTCGCCGGTTTTCCCGTCGCGGGCGACGACTTTTTCGCCGTCGTGATAGAACGCGCGGCTTTCGCTGGCAGCGAGCGTGAGCGGCGATACAACGCTAACATGTTCCCAAAGTTTCTCGCCGGTTTTCGTGCTGTAGGCCTGCATTTTTCGCGGCAGCTCGTTCCACTTCCAGCGCTGACGGACGATTGTCTGATCGCCGGTTCCGCCGTTTTCGGGAACATAATCTGAAAGCTCGTGCGCCCCGTCCATCGCCATTAAATAGAGAGTGTCGCCATCGACGATCAGTTCCTCAGCCCCGTCCGAGCCGGCAAACTCCCGCACCGTTTTGCCGGTTACGGCGTCGATTTGTGAAACGGGCGCCGCGATTCCGAGCGTGACGTATACATGATCGCCCGTCGCCACGAGGCGCCGTGCGAGCTGGGTTGGTCCGGATTTCAGCGGCCAGAGATGGCTGTGCCATTCCGGAATATCGCGCTTCCACAGCACCACGCCATTGAAGGCATCGCGCGCGACGACCTTCCATTTCGGCGGCAGCTGGATCGAAATCCGCGAGCCTTCGTCCATGATGTAAAACAGCCGTCCCTCGTTCGAAACCAGCGCCGACATGCTCGCCATGCGGTCGTGGTGACGCGACCAGCGCGGGCTTCCGACCCAGCGCATGTGCCGTGGCGGGCCGACCTTGTCATCCTTCGCGACCGCGTTTCCGCCGGCATTGTGGAAAAAATGTGACCAGTCATCGATGTCCTCCGGCCATTCTTTCACCGTTTTGTTCCAGTCGTCGCCATCCTTTTTCAAAAGAACGCCGCCCGGTCGCAGCACGCGCAAAATCTCCTCTTCCGCGACGTTTCCCGCGTCTTCGACGACCACGAGATTCGCCAGTTCCTCAAGATACGGCAGCCGGTCGCCTGAAAATTCTTCGATCGAAACCGGGCCATAAATTCCCGCTTTCCGAATCGCTTCCCGCGCCGATTTCACCTTCGCTGCATCCGGTTCCAGGCCGTGAACCAGGATCGATTCATTCGCGCGGAGCGCCGCGGTCACCTTTCCGTCGTCGCTTCCGAGGTGAACAACAAAGCCGCCGGTAATTTCGGATTTCTCGAGAATTTCCGACGCAATTTCATCCGGACTCTGCGAAAAAGCGGGAGTAGTCAGAAGAGCGAGCAGACAGAAAGTGAAACCGTGTTTCTTCATCCCGCCATCGTAACGATTCGGATGGAATTGAAAAGCTCACGTTTGTCGCACGTACGAACCGACAGGGTTCATTCGACGCACCAACCCTGATTGTTCGTTCCGGGGCTATTTGAAGAAGCGCTTGGCCTTTTCGAAGAACGACTCGTGAAGGGGAGAATTCTTTTCGTCGAGAGATTCGCCAAATTCACTGAGTTGCTTTTCCTGGTTTTTGGAAAGCTTTACCGGCACTTCGACCTGGACGTTGACAAACAAATCACCGCGTTTGTCGGAATTCAGGAACGGCATCCCTTTTCCCCGTAAACGGAAAGAGGTGTTGGTCTGTGTGCCCGGCGGAATCTTGATGGATGCTTTTCCATCGAGAGTTGGGACAACGAGTTCGCCGCCGAGAGCTGCAACGGTAACTGCGATTGGCATTTCGCAGTAGAGGCTGGTCTCATCGCGTTCGAAAATATCGTGATCTTTGATGTGGATCACGACGTACAGATCGCCGGCGGGACCTCCCCTGACTCCGGCGTCACCATTCCCGCTGGAACGAAGGCGGGCGTTTTCGGTGATGCCTTTGGGGATCGTTAATTTGATACGGCTGGTGCTCTGGGACCGGCCTTCCCCGTTGCAGGATCGACAGGGGTTGGAGACTGATTCGCCAGCGCCTCCGCATGCCGGGCAGGTTTGCTGAACCTGGAAAAAGCCCCGTGTCGAGATCACCTGGCCAGCTCCTCCACAGGTCTGGCAGGATCGAAAATCGACTTTTCCGCCATCGCCGCCCGTTCCTTTGCACGCGCCACAGGAATTGGCTTTTTCGAGTTCGAGTTCCTTCTCCGTTCCTTCGGCGGCCTCCTCCAGCGAGATCTGCAAATCATAACGCAAATCCGATCCGCGCTGTTGGGGGCTCCGCCGACCTCCACCGCCTCCACCCCGACCACCAAAGATTTCCTCAAAAATCGAGCCGCCACTTCCTCCTCCGCCGCGTCCTCCGAATACTTCTCGAAATATATCGAATGGATCGGCTCCGAACCCACCACCGCTGGCGGCGGGGCCGGTGCCCTGACTGAAGGCAGCATGCCCGTATCGGTCATAGGCGGCCCGCTTCTGGTCGTCCATGAGGACTTCATATGCTTCACCGAGTTCCTTGAACTTTTCTTCGGCCTCTGCGTCATCCGGGTTTTTGTCCGGGTGAAACTGAACCGCAAGTTTCCGGTACGCTTTCTTGATCGCCGACGATTCGGCATCGCGGCTGACGCCGAGAACTTCGTAGTAATCGCGTTTGTCCATGAATGGTATCAGCCTTCTTCGGCGACTCCCCGGGAATTTGAATCGGGCGGACCTGTGGAAACCACGACATTTGCGGCACGCAACAGGCGGTCGCGAAGTTTGTATCCCCGGCGGAGTTCGTAGATTACTTCGCCTTCCGGAACGATTTCGCTCGACTCCTGCTTGACTGCTTCATGGAGATTCGGATCGAAGGATTCCCCAACAGCTTTGATGGGTTGGACGTGGTTTTCCTCGAGAAAATCGGAAAGCTGTTTCTGAACCATCGACATTCCCTGGAATATCACGGAATCCTCTCCTTCGGCTTCTTTCGCAGCTTTCATTCCCATTTCAAAATTGTCGATGACAGGAATCAGGCTCTGCAAAAGTGAGCTGTTTGCGTATTGAATTGAATCGGACTTCTCGCGGGCCATTCGTTTTCGGAAATTTTCAAGGTCAGCCCGGGCACGAGCGGCTGTATCTTTCCACCTTTCGACCTCTGCCTCTAGTTTCGCAACGGGATCGCCGTCCATTTCGACCTGGATGTCCGCTTCAGTTCCCTCACTCGCGGATGCACCGGTCTCAGAATCCGATTTCTCCGGATTCTGCTCATCGATTTCGTCTGATTCAGTAGCAGATTTTTTCATTCAGCTTTTTTCGATTCGATTCTTAAAAATCTGATCCAGTCTGTTTCGGATTGTTCAAAAAAATTGCCCCTCTCCCGAGGGGCAGCCTAATTCTCCGGCGGACAGGAAAGCGGGAATATTCACCGTTTCTCGATTGCAATCAAGGTGATGTCGTCATTCTGGAGATTGCCGTCGGTGAATGAATTGAGCGTGGCGACGATTGAATCGAGGACTTCCGATGCGGTCTCATCGCCCGTCGCCAGGATGGTTTCCTTAAGTCGATCGACTCCGAATTCCTCGCCGTCCGGGGCGGTCAGTTCGTTCACCCCGTCCGTGTAGAGAAGAAGAATATCACCCGGTTCCAGTTGAACCCGGAAATCTCGCACCGTGCGCTTGAAGACTGTCCCCCGATCCACACCAGCGGCCATTCCTCCGTGTTCGATAGTCTCAATCCGGTTTTCTCCCCGACGGAAAATCAAAGGCAACTCGTGTCCCGCTCTCGCCATGACGATCTCACCGGAGTCCCGTTCGAGAATCAGGTAGAGAAAGCTGACGAACATGTCCTCCCGAATATCCGGAAAAATGGCGCGGTTCACGGCATGCAGGACGGAAGCCGGCGAGAGATTGTCCGGAGCATATGATCGAAGGATGCTCCGGCACATGGCCATGATCAGTGAAGCTGCTACTCCTTTTCCACAAACGTCTCCGATCGCCACGCCGTAGCGGTCGTCATCCACTTTCACGTAATCGTAATAGTCTCCACTCACCATTCCCGCGGGCTTGTAGACAGCTGAAAGCCGGTAATCGGAGAGATCAGGTGCCTTTTTTGGAAGCAGAATCCGTTGAATATCGCTCGCCCGTTTCAGTTCCTCATCCAGCCTCCGCTTGTCACCTGCCTCGGCATGAATGATCGCGCTGCCAAGGGCAAATGCGCTCTGTTCAGAAACGCTCGCAAATACATCCAGATCATTTTGCGAGAACTTCTTTCCTCCATTTTTGGTCACGGCCAGGACTCCAACTTGTTTTTGTGCATAGACGAGCGGGGAGGCCATAACGCTTAGGTTTTCCTGCTCAGGGTTTTCCGCGCCATCGAAACTGGGATGCTCAAGCAGGTTTTCGGCGTAAACCATTTTCTTTTCTTCCAGTGCTTCGCCCATTATGCCGCTTGAGGTATCTACGACGGACAACTTCAAAAAACTCCGCAGCCGATTCTTCTTCGCAACCGGGTCGGTAAACGACTCCAGTTCCGGCGGCAAACTGATGATCGGTGCCTCTTTTTCGGTCACATACACCGGAACAAGCCGGCTGTTTCCCTCATCAATCAGGTAAAGAATTCCAGCTTCGGCCTGCACCACATCCGTGACTCCATCGACCACATATCGATGCATATTCGGTGGCGACGTATCGTCCTGAAGGGATTCACCCAAGCCATGGAGAAAATCGAACATCCGATGTTCCTCGCGATCGATCTCATCCCGTTCCTGCGCGATTGTCGCCTGCTTTTGCTTCTCCTGCCACCATACAGCCGCGAACAGGCAGGCAATCACCGCAATCAACGACAGGTAAACGAAATGTTCCATCAAAGTCAGGCCGCGCCCGATTCCAAATCTTTCTTCAGGTACTCCAGAACATCCCGAAACCGGCAGCAATTTTCTTCGTTTGCATCCACCAAAGCCTCATGAGCCTCCAACATCAATTCCGCTCGCTCTCTCACATCCAGTTCAGTAGCAGGCAGGGGCTTCGAAACATTTTCTGCCACCAGTTTCCGCTCCTCCGGCCACGAGGTGCCTTCCCGATCCATCTTGATCACAGAATCCAGTCCCAGTTTGCAAATCGCCTGAACGTTGCGCTCGTTCGCATTCAAAACTTCCACTCCGCCTGATTTACCGGATTCTTCGATCGATAGATTGATCCCTGTCAGGATGCCAATGAACGTGGAGTCCACGCCCGGGCAATTCTCGAGATCCACCACGATATTTCGTTTCCCTTTTCCCACACATCGGTCTGCAAAATCCCGGACGAGATGGCTGTTCGCATGGGATCCGTTTCCATTCACCCGAACCCAGGCGACGTCCTCAAAGCAACCAACGAGAATGGAACCCTCTTCACTCACCATTACCAGGATCGAACGTGGTTCGTAAAAACAATGGAATCCCCGGCGGCTCCGTCCTCGCCGGTTCCGGCAGAGGATCAGGGTCGTCAGCCATCAACAAATGATCGCTGGTGTGCACGAGAGGAGGGTTACTTTATTTCCAAAGGAAAGATTTGTTTTCGGCAATTTCAACGCCGTTTTCCAAAATCACAACACGCCATGATGTGACAGGTCCACCGTCGGTATAGAAATTTCCATTCACTCGAAATTTCGTCGTGTTCTTCTTCTTTGCAGTCACGTTCGCATCGATCCGGTGGACCTCCGGGCCGGTATTTGCCTGCCGATATTCAAATCGAATCGTGACCGGCGTTCCGGGACGTTCCGATTTCCAGAAGACGGTGTAATAGTTTCCAAACTTGTCTGCATACTCTTCTGACGTCACGGCGCCGTGCAGATGGTGACGCTGCTCAAACTGAATCATGGCGTCATCCGTCTTCACATACATGCCGGGCTTGAGGTGGTACGGATTGACCTTCGTGATTGCGATCGGCCCCGAAGGAGTCGGAGCCGTCGAACAAGACGTGCCTAAAATTAAAACTGCGAGAGCCGGGAAAAGGAAAGAAAAAATCCGGCCCGGGCCGTCATTCCAAATTTTCGAGCGAGACGTATCCATTTTAGTAAAGTGTCGGAGAGGCCGCGGAAACGATCGGCCGGAAAGAATATTATAAACTCGTTTTAGAAAAAAAGTGAAAATTTTTATGATTCTCAAAGTTGAGAGCCGAAATCCCTGTGAGTGATTCCCTACCCATTTCTGTCACCTGGAATCAGGCTGCGTTTCTGCCTGATGCACAATTGTGGCTGGACCCTCATCACCCCTGCAACTTCGCCTTTGTGTCGCACGCCCATGCCGATCACTTCGCGCCCCATCGCAGAATTCTCTGCTCCGCTCCGACCTACGAAATCATTGCGAAACGGTTCGGAAAACGCGAAAGCGAGTTCCTGGTTTTGCCATACCACGAAACGACACCAATCGCTGACGGCCGGTTCGAAGTCGAACTCATTCCCGCCGGTCACATCGCCGGATCGACGCAAATTTTTGTCCGTGACCGGGAAACCCGTTCAACCCTGCTCTACACCGGCGATTTCAAAACGAGACCCTCTGCGGCCGCGGAGCCTTGCGAATGGAAGCAGGCCGATACGCTCATCATGGAGACCACATTCGGCCTTCCGAAATTTCAATTTCCGCCGACATCAGTAGTAATCGCCGATCTCGCCAAGTTCGCCCGCGAAACGATCGAGGACGGTGAAATCCCGATCCTGATGGGCTATTCCCTCGGCAAGGCGCAGGAACTCATCCTCGCCATTCACGAAACTGCACCCGAACTCCGCTTCCAGGTTCACAACACCGTGAAAAAAATGAACCGTGTGGTCGAATCACTCGGATGGAAATTTCCTCCCTGCGGAAAATTCGATCCAAAGGAGCGGGATCCCGCCGGTCACGTCGTGATCATCCCGCCAAATGCCCTGAAATCCCAAGTCATACGGCGCCTCAAAAACAAGCGCGTTGCCATGGCAACCGGGTGGGGCATCGATCCAAACGCAAAATACCGGTATCAATGTGACGAAGTGTTTCCCCTGTCCGACCACGCGGGTTACGACGATCTTCTTGGATTCGTCGAAAACGTAAACCCTTCCCTCACTTACACGCTCCACGGATACGCCGAAGAATTCGCAACAGACCTTCGCAACCGTGGACGTGAGGCGTGGTCTCTCATTTCCGACAACCAGGTCGAACTGCAATTCGAGTCAGATACACGCACAGCCGTGCCCGGCCCGAACCCCACCGCCACGGAAGATCCCCGGCCCGAATCCCCGTTCGGCGACTTTGTCACAACCTGCGAGGCGGTGCGCGAAGTCACGGGAAAACTTCGGAAACGCGAGATCCTCGCTGTATACCTCAGCTCCCTCAACGAGGAATCCGACCTGGAACTCGCCGCGCGATACCTCTCCGGCGTTGCCCTCTCGAAAACTGCCGAAATCCGCACGCTTAACGTTGGCTGGGCAATCATCCGACGCACCCTCCTCGAAATGACCGGCCTATCTCTTGCCCAATACCGGCAAATCTCGACCGCTCAGGCGGATTCTGCCCGCACCGCTCATTTGCTTCTTGCCGGAAAAACAAAACCCGAAGCGCACAGCCTCGACGATATGAATGCCGCCTTTGAAACAATCGCAGAGGCCCGGGGCCCATCCCGGAAGATTGAAATTCTGAAAAATTTGCTGGGCAGCCCGCATCACGCCGAAGCTGCATTCGTTGTCGGAATCCTGGGTGGTGATCTGCGAATCGGGCTGAAAGAGGGCCTACTCGAGGAAGCCATCGCCGTCGCATTCGACCGCGATTTGAAATCCGTGAGGGAAGCCCACATGCGACTCGGTGATCCGGGAAAAACCGCCGTCCTGGCAAAAAGCGACCGACTTTCCGAAGCAGGCGTGACGCCGTTTCATCCCCTCAAAGTCATGCTCGCCAGCCCCGAGCCGGAAGCAGCAGACATCTGGAAACGGCTGGGTGAAACCGACGGTGGTGTCTGGCTTGAAGATAAATTCGACGGCATCCGGGCGCAAATCCACAAGATCGGCAATCGCGTCGAAATCTTTTCCCGCGACCAGCGTTCCCTCTCCGCCGAATTCCCGGAACTCGTCAGCGCCGCCAAAAAAATCAAAGATGACTTCATTTTCGACGGAGAAATCATTGCATTCGCCGAGGGTAAAAAACTGACGTTTTTTGACCTGCAAAAGCGGCTCGGACGAATTCGCGAAGGCGATCTGTTTTTCGGTGAGGCCGTCCCCGTCAAATTTCTCGCCTTCGATCTGCTCTGGCGGAACGGCGAAACCCTCCTCGCAGAGCCGCTCTCCTCGCGGGTGAAGAATTTCGAATCGATAGGGTTCGTTCGCCAAATCAAACCTGTTCATTCGTATCGCGCACGTTCCGCAGCCGAGATCGACGAACACTTTTACGCGGCCAGAAAGCGTGAAAACGAGGGACTGATCGCCAAGGATCCGGACAGTCCTTATTCCCCCGGCCGCCGAGGCAAAGCCTGGCTCAAGCTGAAAAAAGCCGCTGCTACGCTCGATTGCGTCGTCGTCCGCGCCCAGCAGGGGCACGGTAAACGCGCCCACGTTTTGAGTGATTACACGTTTTCCCTGCGTGATGAAGAAACCGGCGAGCTTCGCGTCCTGGGCAAAGCGTATTCCGGCCTGACTGACTTGGAGATCGAGGAACTCACCGAGCATTTCAAATCCCGGACTCTCGAAAAGCGCCGAAACGTCCATTTCGTCGAGCCGGAAACCGTTCTCGAAATTGCATTCGATTCCATCCAACCCAGCAAGCGTCATGACTCCGGGCTCGCACTCCGGTTTCCGCGAATCAAAGCGATCCGCCGCGATAAATCGATTGATGAAATCGACACGGTCCAGACCGCCCGAAAATTGCTACGCTAAGCGGTTGTTTTCCGCAGCGGGTTTGGTAACGCTTGGGGCATGATCATCAAGCCCAAAACCCGTGGATTTATCTGCACGACTGCCCACCCGGAGGGCTGCGCCGCCAACGTATGTGAGCAAATTGACTACGTGAAGTCGCAACCTGCTCTGGAAGACCCGCCAAAAAACGTGCTGGTGATCGGCTCATCGACCGGATACGGGCTCGCGTCGCGCATCGTGCCTGCATTTGGCGGCGGAGCAGGCACGATTGGTGTATTTTTTGAAAAACCGGGAACGGACCGCAGGACCGGCAGCGCAGGGTGGTACAATTCAGTGGCGTTTGAGGAAGAAGCGCAAAAAGCGGGACTCTATGCCAAAAGTTTCAACGGCGACGCGTTTTCCAATGAAATGAAGGAGCAGGTCATCGCAGCGATTAAAGACGGACCCGGACAGGTCGATTCGGTCATCTATAGCCTCGCCTCCCCCCGACGGACGGACCCCGACACGGGTGAAGTTTACAGATCGGTCCTCAAGCCTATCGGGCAGGCCTATTCCCAGAAAAACTTGAACACCGATACGGGCGAGGTGAACGAGATCACGATCGAGCCGGCCAACGAAGAGGAGATTGTCCAAACCGTGAAAGTAATGGGTGGAGAAGATTGGGAGCTCTGGTTGAACGCGCTTTCCGATGCAGGTGTTCTGGCTGATGGAGCAAACACCGTAGCGTATTCCTACATTGGTCCGGAATTGACCTTCCCGATTTACACGAACGGAACGATCGGTCGTGCCAAAGTACACTTGGAGGAATCCGCTGCCCGATTGAATGAGAAATTCGGCGAGGGCACCGCCTATGTTTCGGTAAACAAAGCGCTGGTGACCCAGGCGAGTTCTGCGATCCCCGTCGTCCCGCTCTACATCTCGCTTCTCTACAAAGTGATGAAAGAAGCCGGCAATCACGAAGGCTGCATCGAGCAAATCCAGCGGCTGTTTGCGAATCACTTGGCAGCGGAAAGTGGTCCGAAAAATCTGGACGACCGAAATCGAATCCGGATCGACGATTGGGAAATGAGTGAACCGATCCAGGAAGCAGTTCACGAACTTTGGGAGCTGGCAAACACAGATAACCTGGATCAGATTTCAGATTTTTCCGGGTATCGGGAGGAATTCCTGAAGCTTTTCGGATTTGGCCTCAACGGTGTCGATTACGACGCAGAAACTGATCCGGAACGGCCCCTCATTTCGGGCGATTAGCGCTTTTCTGATCGAAATTTTAGGGCATTTTATACGCCGATCCGCGATCTGCCCAATACTCAATACCGGAGCCCTATGACCCAAAACTGCCGCATTCTTGCCCTCACCTTTTTCGCTGCACTGACACCCGTCCTTTTTTCCGGCTGTTCGCTGGATGATCTGGCCGCCGACCTGGAGGGAAATTCCTCCCGCTATGGCACCAACAAGAAAAAAACTCAGCCTCCGCGTGTCTCTCCCACACGGACTCATCAGGTGGTTCTCGCTGGAGCAACCAGGAAAAACACCCGTGTGGTGATCGATATCGGCAGGCAGAAAGCCTATTTACTGGTGAGCGGCAAGGTCGGACTTGAATGCCCGATTTCTTCCGCCCGCAGCGGAAAGTACACTCCCCGTGGGACATTCCGCGTCACCGAACGGATTCGCACGGGCAAACACAGCACGATTTACGGAGTGGAAATGCCTTACTGGATGCGCTTGAGCGGCACAGTTTTCGGCGTTCATGCAGGTTATCTCCCCGGCTATCCTGCCTCTGCCGGCTGCGTCAGGCTTCCGGCAGATGCGGCCCGTTTGATCTACGATAACACCGGGTATGGCACTCAGGTCAGTATCGTCTCGGCCTGGTCGGGGTCCTGACGGTCGAACCTGTATCATCCAGTTCCCCCTGGGCAGGCGACGATTTCACTACACAGGGGTCAATAGGCCCCGCGGTAAAATCCATCCGGCCAGTTCGGCTTACTTTCGTTCTCCTGCCCAATCCATTCGAACGAACAGGGTTGGTTCGTCAGGCAGCCCCTTTCTGTTCGTGAATTGAGACGAAAAAACCCCGGGAGTTTCCTCCCGGGGCTTTCGGTTTCGAATATTTTCGCTGAGATCGAAAATGCGTTTCTATCTCCGAATCAATCAGGAGAAGAACGGCATGATCGGCTTGCCTTCGGTGACAATCTCGTTGGTCTCAGCATCACGCTTGTGACCAGCGACAAGGAACGGACGTCCGGACGGAGCATACACGACCTTGTTGAGATCAATGCCGAGTGCGTAAGCAATCGTAGCGTTGAAGTCACGCGGATCGACCGGGTCTTCTTCGACCGCCATTCCGAGCTTGTCGGACTTGCCGTAGACCTGGCCGCCCTGAACGCCACCGCCGGCAAACATGGTCGAGAACACACGCGGGTGGTGGTCACGACCGCCGTTGGCGTTGATTTTCGGAGTACGACCGAATTCCGTGCCGAGGCAGATAAGAGTCTTCTCAAAAAGCCCTTCAGCCTTGAGGTCTTCGATCAGAGCAGAGAGAGCGTTATCCAGTTCTCCGGCACGCTGCTGAATGGCGCCGCCCCAGAGGTTGTTGTGCATGTCCCAGCCTCCGGAATTGACTTCGATGAAGCGGATTCCGTTTTTGACGAGACGCTTCGCAAGCATGGCACCTTTCCCGACTCGGGTGTTGCCATACTTCTGGACTTTTTCCTGATAACCTTCCTCGTTGCTGAGGACGAAAGCATCGAGATCGTCAGAGCTCATCAGTTTCATGGTTTCGTCATAAAACTGCGTGTAGGCGCTGACTTCGTCGGTCTTGAATTTTTTCTGGAAGCCTTCATCGAAGGTGCTCATGAGCTCCATCCGCTTGTCGAATGTCTTCTCATCGACGCCTTTCCAGGGACGGGAGTTTTGAATTCCTTTCTCGGGATCACCAATCGGGATAGGAGCAAGAGCGGGGCCGAAGAATCCGGCACCAGGGTGGTTTCCGCCGCCACCGATCACAACTGAATCCGGAAGCGTCTCATGCTTCTTGCCGAGCATGGTCTGTGCCCAGGGACCCATGGTCGGGTGGACGATTGTAGCGCGGGGCTGGTAACTGGTGTGCATCCAGTAAGATCCTCCGCGGTGATCACCGGTTTTCTGGGTCATTGAACGCACGACAGCGATGTCCTTGAATCCCTTGGCGAGATTCGGCATGAACTCGGCGAGTTCAATTCCGGCGACTCCGGTCGAGATCCCTTTGGTCTGGCCACCGGTTTCAGTTCCGGGCTTGGGATCGAACGTATCCATGTGGGTCATTCCACCGCCCATGTAGAAGAAAATGCAGTGCTCTGCTTTTCCTCCGCCAGCGGCGAGGACTTTCTGGCTCGCTCCCGCGATGGGGAGGATGCTGACGCCGAGAGCCGCCTTCGCGGTACCCGCTGCAAATTGGCGGCGGCTCAGCTGATCGAGGTTCATCAACTTTTCTTTCATATCTTTCATAATCTTTTCGAGGTTACTGGTTGGTAAATTGGGATTTTTGAGTGTCGGATTCTTACTGGATAAACATAAACTCACGAGTGTTCACGAGTGCCCAGATTAGATTTCCAATGCCGGCTGCTTCCGCGGCATCCTTGTCCTTCTGGGGCGCGTCGCGATCCACTTTCTTGCTCATTCCGGCAGAAGCTTTGCTCTTTTCCTCACTGGTCGGATACCGGCCAAGAACGCTGAGGAAAATCTTGTCGATCTTATCTCCCTTGGAGCCTTTCTCTCCATGCATGATTTCTTTGACGAGATAAGCTTCAGGGCTGGTCAAAACTTCGTTTGTGATCTGACCGTTCAACAGATTCATCACCTGCGGCGACGAACCCGACGTAAACTGGTTCTCGATCAACTGCTTGTCAGACTGGCCAAACATCCGGAGGAAATGACCCGGCGCTTGGGGCTGACGCATTTCGGAAGCGCGCACCATTTGAACGCGGCCCACTTTCCCGACATCGCGACCGGAGGCGTCTCCATTGACATCCACCAGGCGGCCCACCTCGCGAATCCGGTTCCGGTATTCCCAAACCTGATCTGCTGTCTTTAACTGGGTCGTGTCGAAATGCATGATTTCTTTGTATTCCTCCCACCCACGACGAACCATCGCGTCGGGATCTTCAGTGGTGAGTGTCACAAAGGAGTCCCACATTTGCTCGGCTGACATCCGGCGGAGAACCGGACCCGGAAAATGGAAGGTTCCTTTGTCGATCTGGGTCAGAGTCGGGGAAAGGTGTTCGGCCTCCCGCTGGTAGGCGTTGGTGTTATACACCACCCGCATGAAATCTCTCACGCTGTAGTCGAGGTCTTTCATCATCTCCTCGAGGAAAGCCAGAAGCTTCGGGTTTTGCGCCTGACCATCCAGGTGACCCGGGATGTTGTAAACTGGCTCGATCTGAGCCAGCCCAAAGGCCATTTTCCACAGGCGATTGACGACGTTGACGGTAAACCGGGGATTGTTCTCCGAGGTCACCCAGTCTGCAAATGCCTGGCGGGGAGTCTCGTATTTTTCGAGATCCATGATGTCTCCGAAATAGGTGCCTGGATCGACCGATTGACTCGGATCACCATCGTCATATTTGTAATCGTGCGGCAGCTTGACCACGTTCCGGCCGGTGTCGTTCACATTGATGCTGTGTGTGCCCACCATCCGATTGAGCTGACGGTCAGTGGTGTCATTCTCGCGCAATTTTCCGGCATCCAGGAGAAGCTTGTTCATCCGGGCGAGTTCTTCACGTGTCACTCCACCGCCACCGCCTTCCATCATCATCATCATGTTCCCGCGACCGCGTGCGCGGGTCTCGGTTTCACCCATAAACGCCGCCATCTTGTAGAAGTCCATCTGGTAGACCTCTTCAAACGGGTGATCATGACACTGAGCACAGGTGATTTCCGTGCCCATGAAAATGGTGAACGTGTTGGAAAGGTTGCACAAACGCATCCCGGAGTCGGAGAGGATGTAACCGGTCGCCGGATTGTCCCAGATCTTGCCCGTAGCCGCGAGCATCTCAGCAACCATCTCGTCGTATTTCTTGTCCTCTTTGACACTCTGCTTGATCCACTCGATATACGGATCAGCCTTGATGTCTCCGTTGCCCATCATGAAGACCCCTTCCCGAATGCGGAGCAAATCAGAATACCAGTTGTACATCCGCATGGCGAACGCGTCAGAATCGAGCAATTCGTTAATTAAATCTGCACGCCTCGTCTTGCTGCGGTTGTTCAAGAAAGCGTCAGCTTCTTTGAAAGTTGGAATCCGGCCGGCAATATCGAGATAAACCCGGCGCATAAACTGCTCGTCCGAAGCCGCATCATTCGGAGCGCACATTTCCATCTCGCGGGCAAGTTCCTCTGCCCGCTTTTTCTTCTCAGCAGCCGTCAAATCAGTATTTGCAGCAAGCCCCTGATACTCTTCACGGAGTCCGTAATAAGCTTCCTTCATCTTGTCCAGGACCAGCTTGTCAATTTCAGCCGCCAGGGCGTGAGGGTCCTTGGGAAGGTGAGCTTTGGCCCACAGCTGATCCTCTTTCGAAAGCTTGGAAAGCGGGAACTGATATTCCTGACCGGCCGCCGTCCTCAACTTGATGTTGGTATTCGGTCCAGCACCAGTCACGCCGAGAAACTCAGCTTCCAAGGTCCGGCCATCAGCCGCCGTCCACGTGCGCATTTCTGCTAAAGCCGAGGTGCCCGCGATTGCGAAGGCACCCATAACACACGCCAGGATTTTCAAGGTTTTCATGTATTTCATAGTCAATTTCAGATTTTTGAAGCGTTAGTCGGAAGGGCTCGTTTTTTCTCAATCAGGGGGTTACAAAAGGTATCTTGAATTGGTGGGATTTAAAGGAGTATACCGTTTCCGGTTCCTCTTTGTTACAGGGATTCGTCCAATTTTTGTTCTAGTTCACCATCAGTGAAGATTGGGCCGATTCGGCAATGGAAGCGTCCTCCGACTCCCCTTCGTAAAGCGGAACTGACAGGGCTTCCATGTGCAAATACACATCATCCAGCCATCCTTCGAACCCGTGGCGTCCCTGCGTTCCAAACTGCAACTGACCGACCCGTCTTGAGGGAATCTCGACGGGGCCAACTGCGGAAATCGAGTCCAGCTTCCCATCGACAAACAAGTGCAAGTGAGTCCCGACGTTTGCATTGCCGCCTCCTAGAAAGCGAACGGTCACATGGTGCCATTGCCCGTCACTGATATCGGTTGTTCCCACAACAAATCCATCTCCGAATCCCACGCGAAGAGCGCCACGCATGCCGGCCTGCGTGTCCAGATTCCAGCAAACCTTCCAGCTTTCCGCCTGTTCATGCCTACCCAGCGTTGCAATCGCCGTATCCTCAAGCGTCCCATGCGCACGCGGCGGCACTTTCGTCCAGAAACTCAGGGTGAACGGTTCATTCATCCGAAAATCCTGCGGTAGCCGGGTAACGAGCACCTCTCCCGCCTGGAATACCAGACCACCGCCATTTCGTCCCGGAGAACGTCGCGGAGTCGACAAATGTTCGTTCTCGGAAATCAAGGTCAAATCGTACCGACCGCCTTCCAGGCCCTGACCTTCATCCGCCAGTTCCGGGCCGCCGGATTCATCAAATGAGTAATGCAGATACCCGCGATCCGATTGAATCGAGTCCGCCACGGATACCGCGAATTGATCACCTGCATAGGAAATCGGCCGCAACTCGCTGCGGGTCCGGGAATCAGCCCGCACAGCCAGGCCTTCCGTCAACCGCACCGGCACTGAATTACCGCTCGCGCGACTTGCCTCCACGACCCCCTGCATCACGTGCACTTCCGTTTCGCCACTCCTGCTGTCCACGGACACACCGAAACGGGTTCCGATGTCGACCACATTCAACTGCGGTGTGTTGATTACGAAACCGCTGGCCCCGGCCGGCACATTCGCGGTCAGGCGGCCTGACTCCAAAAACCCGCGATTCGCGTGCTCCATACTCAGTCGGGCTGGACCTTCCAGGAAAACCCGGGCTCCGGAATTAAATGTAATCTCTGCCACGCCGGAATTCAGCGCGACTTGACGAGTCTCGATCCAACCATCACGACGAATCCGTTTTTCAGAATGCTCGTCCCAAACGGCAGATTCCGCCCCGGTGACCCGTGCAACAAAGCGATTGTGCTCAGCCGCAGGCGGAGCGGGATCCACAATCACAGATTTTAGACCCAGAACAGCCAGGAACGTCACGGCTGCCGCCACAGCGCCTGCCTTCACCATGTCCGGCCAGCGCAATCGGGTCGCGATTTCCCGCTCTTCGAGAATCTCGGTCAAAACCGATTTGGCAAATCCGCGATCATCACCTTCCGCAAGATCGGCAGCTTCCGAACGTAACCGGGCCACGACTCCGTCCGCGAAATCCTGCGACTCGCCTTGATCGGAAAGCAAAATTTTCAGAGCCTCATGCATCCGCATCTGCTCGAACAACTCCTCCCGTCCCTCGGGATCGTTGTGCAGACCGGTCCGCACAAATTCATCCGATTTCCCGGACAATTCATCACTCAAAAAGGCGTCTATCAGTTCTGGTTTCAATTTAGGTTCGTAAAAAATTTGATCTCAGGATTTCGCTTCCTGCATGGCTTTTCGTTCCAGACAATCCCGCAATACGCTCCGCACCCGGCAAAGCGTGGTTCGCACCCACGCTTCGCTCTGCTGCAAAACAGCCGCCATCTCGCGAGTCGACTGCACGAGCTTGTATTTCAGCCCCAAAAGCTTTCGCTGCCCTTCCGGTAGCTGATTTACACATTCTTCCAAATGCGCGAAAACCGGAGCCTCCGGTGTGAATCCGGCCGTATTCGAACTCTGCACCAGGCAATGCTCCAGGAATTTCTCATTATTTTTCGAAACCCGCTGGTGCCTCAGCGTTTCTTTCCGGACCAGGTTGAAAGCAATCGCCCGCAACCACTTCCCAAAATTGGTCCCCGCTTCAAAATCGTGAATGTGATGATGGGCAAAAACGAATGCCTCGTGAGCCAATTCATCGATCAAATGAGGAATGGGCAATTTCATAGCCACAAAAGCCCTCAAACGGGAGCCGTGCTCAAGGATCAATTCCTCGAAAGCTTCCAGTTTTCCGGCCTGCACATCCAGCACAAGCTGCTTTTCTTTTTCGCGATCCATGGTCGGGCCTTGCTCTGAGGAATATCCGCCGAATTCCCCCTTGTTACAAAAATCCCATTACCCTCAATCGCGCCAAACCAGCGAAAAACGAACCAACAGGGTCGATCCTCCAATCATACCCTGTTGGATCGTGAAAACCGTTTCGAACAAACGAATCAGTCCTGTTTCAGAAAAATTCGATTCTCGCGATAGGTGATTACCCCGTCGAGTTCCCGGAGGA
>JABDJT010000280.1 GCA_013003335.1 Verrucomicrobiales bacterium
GCCAATCTCTGCTACATCAAAAGCCGGATGATGCTGCCGAAGCACGTTCAGCCCCCGGAGGACGACGCCGACGAGGAGGATCCGCGCTGGGATTTGATCCGCCAGCTGATCGAATACAAAAAATTCAAAGACGCGGCGACGTATCTCGGCCGGAAAGAGGCGGAAGAGAGCGAGCTTTTCGGCCACAAACCGGAAAAAATCGAGGCCGGGGACGAAGAGCGTCCTCTCGCAGAAGTCGGGATTTTTGACCTGATCAAGGCTTTCCAAAATATTCTCGACCGGTTTGAGGACGATGGGCTGGGCGAAATTTTCGATGACCGGTTCACCGTGAGCGACAAGATCGATCATCTTCTGAAGGCTGTTGAACCGGGTCAATCGATCTCGTTTTCGGCACTTTTCGAAGATGCCACGAGCAAGGGCGAAGTGATTGTGACCTTTCTCGCACTGCTGGAATTGATGAAGCTCAATCACTTTCGCGTGCGACAGCAGATTTTGCTGGGTGAGATTGAGTTGGAGCGGAATGAGAATTTTTAACTGTAAGTTCCCCGAAATCCGCTAATCATTGTGCGGTCTCAATCCGTCCACATATGGAACTCATCCAGATTGTCGAAGCGCTGATTTTCGCGGCGCCTGAACCGATTTCTTCGCAGGAATTGTCGAAGGCAATCCGACGTGCCGCCGAGGAAAGCGGCGAGGCCTTCGCCGAGGACTGGCAGAAAATCACTCCATCGCAGGTGCAGGCCACGATCGACGAACTCGGCGAATTGTATGCCGAGACAGGTCGCGCGATGCAGCTGGTCGAAGGCGCTTCCGGCTGGCGATTTGTCACCCGTCCGGTTTTCGCCGATTGGGTGCGTGCGCTTTTACCGACGATGCGACCGGAACGGCTCAGCCCACCCGCGCTGGAAACGCTCGCTATCATCGCCTACCGCCAGCCAATCACGAAAGCGGACATCGAGGCAGTGCGTGGGGTCAGCGTAGATGGTGTTTTGCAGAAAATCATCGATCGCGGCCTCGTGAAAATCGGGGGTCGGGCAGATCTGCCGGGCAAACCGCTGCTTTACGAAACGACCGATTCATTTCTCGAACACTTCGGCGTAAAAGAACTCGACGACCTGCCGAACGCCGAGGAATTACGGATCGTGGAACTGCCGACCGCCGGCGAAGACGACGACGCGCCGAAGGCGGAACAGCTTTCCCTTTCCGGTATGAGCGGCGAAAAAGCGGATTCAGACGAAACCGCCGACGAAGAAGAGTAACTTTTGGATACCATGACGCTCGACGACCTGCGTGAAAAAATTGATGAGATCGACACGGAGTTGATCCGGCTGCTCAACGAACGGGCCAATGTCGTTCATGAAGTCGGCGTGCTGAAGAAGCGCGAAGGTCTGGAAATTTACGCGCCGGATCGCGAGGAAAAACTACTCCGCCGGCTCGTGGAAAAAAGTGGCAAAGGCCGCCTGACCGAGCATTCCATTCGCGCAATCTACCGGGAAATTATGTCGGCTGCGCTGGCGTTGGAAGAGGATTTGAAAATTGCCTATCTCGGCCCGGAGGGAACGTGGACGCACCAGGCCGCGATCGAAAAATTCGGCAGCAGCGTGAAATTTCTGCCGCAGGCTAGTTTCGCCGATGTGTTCGACCAGGTCACCCGCAAGCTGGTCGATTACGGCGTCGTGCCGATCGAAAATTCGACCGAAGGTGCCGTCACCCACACCCTCGATTTGTTCGCCGATTCGCCGCTGAAGATTTACGGGCAGATGATGCTCCCGATTGAAAACAACCTCATGGCAAAGTGCGCCCGCGAGGAAATCACGGAGATTTTCAGCCACCCGCAAGTCTTGGCGCAGTGCCGTGGCTGGCTGAATCAGCATTTCAACGGCACGCCTGCCACCGAAACGTCCAGCACGGCCGCTGCCGCGCAAATCGCCGCCGAAAAAGCCGGCTCAGCAGTCCTCGGCGGGTCGCTTTTGGCCGAGATGCACGAGCTGACGATCCTGGAGCGTTCCGTGCAGGATTTGGCGATCAACACGACACGGTTTCTCGTGATTAGCCACAAAACCTGCCCGAGAACCGGAGCTGACCGCACCTCGATCATGTTTTCCGTTCGTGACGAACCGGGTTCGCTGCACAAAGCACTCGAGCCTTTCGAAAAGCTCGAGATCAACATGTCCAAAATCGAGAGCCGCCCGTCCAAACGCCGCGCCTGGGAATACTTCTTCTTTGTCGACATCGCCGGTCACTGCGAGGACGAGGAGGTCAAAACCGCCATCGACCAGCTTTCGAAGCATTGCAGTTTCGTGAAGATTTTGGGGAGTTACCCGGCGTAAAGTTTTCGCAAAAACGAATCAACAGGGTACGTTCGATGAAGTAACCCTGTCGAATCGAACAATGGCTGAATCGGAATCGGATGAAGAATTGAAGGAGCGGCTCACGCCGAGGCAATACCAGGTCGCCTGCCAGTGCGGGACGGAGCCCCCGTTTGACAACGAATACTGGGACAACAAGGCGGCGGGGATTTATGTCGATGTCATTTCGGGCAAACCGCTGTTTTCCTCGAAAGCGAAGTTCGACAGCGGAACGGGCTGGCCCAGTTTTTTTGAGCCGGCTGATCCGGAGGAGATTGTCGAGGTGGAAGATATGAGCGCCGGCATGCGCCGGGTGGAAGTGCGATCGAAAACGGGTGACGCGCATTTGGGACACGTATTTCCAGATGGGCCACCACCGTCCGGATTGCGATATTGCATCAATTCCGCGGCACTGCGGTTTGTGCCGGCCGAGGAATTGGAAGCCGAAGGACTGGGCGAATTCGCGAAGTTGTTTTAGCGCTCCGGCGGACGGGCGAACTTCGCGGCGACTTCGCGGGCTTCGCGCTCGAGAAAGGCGTCCCAGTAGCCTTCCGACAGGCATTGATTCAGGTACTCACGCAGGAATTCGCGTGTGCCGCCAAGACGCTCGTATTGAGCGACATGAGCGAGTTCATGAACGATCAGGCTGGGATTCGTGGCGTGGCTGGACTCGACGAAAATGCCATGGCCGAGAGCCATTCCGCAGGGCGGAGATTCGATCGAAAGGCGGAAAAAACGGGCTAATTTTCGCAGGACGAAGGAGCCGGGTGTAGGGACTTCCGGCACGATCAGGACGCGGACTTTCTCCCGGTCTTCGATACCGATTTCCGTGGCCTGCTCCTTTTCCCAGGCATCCAAATCCCGCCCTTCGGCCAGGATCAGGCGCTCCTGCCGCCGCACCCACCGATCGGCGATCGGCAGGGCGAGAGTGACGAGGACTTTCTGGAGGGAACGAAGCATCAGCAAAGGTTTCCGACCTAGCCAAGCATCAGCCGTTCAATCATTTCGTTGAGGAGATCAGGCGTCATGCCCGGGACGTCCTCCACGTTATCGAAGGTTTCGTACGGCCGGTGCTCGATGATCATTTCAGCGAGTTCGTCGTCCATGCCGGGCAGGGTGAGCAGTTCGTCCTTGTCGGCGTGATTCAAATCGACAATCGGACCGGTCGGCTCGCAAACCTCGTCATCATCGAAGACGTCGTGATCTTCCTCTTCGACCGTTTCAGCGGATTCTGAATTTTCGTCTTCCTCTGCGTCGTCGGCATCAGCTTCAGTGGGTTCGGCGTGATCGCTTTCCAATTCGCCTCTTTCGTCCGCTGACTCCGAACTTTCGCCGGGATCGGACCCGTCTTCGTTCCGGTCGGGCCAATCCTGAACCGGCGTGTGCCCTTCTTCGCCGTGATGCGGATCGTGTTCGTCAGCATCCTCCCCGTGGTGATGATCGTGATCCCAGCTTTCGTCGTGGTGCGGATCGTATTCGATCGGGTTGCCGTGCTCGTCGTGATACGGGTCGTTGTGGTAGGGATCGTCGTGATGGGGATCGTCCCCATGATAATCGTGATCGTGATCGTGATCGTGATCGTGACCATGTTCACCGTCGTAAAGGTCGGCGTGTTCTTTTTCATACTGCTCGATCTCATGCCGATGCAGTTCTTCCTTTTCCTCCTCGCTGAGGTCGTCGGCAGGCGTGGAATAGAGTTTTTCAAGCCGCGCCCGTCTCTCTTCTTCCTCCGCAGCTTGTTTCCGGGCGCGTGTTCTTTCCATGACCATCGCGATCCAGATACAAATTTCGTAGAGCAAAATCAGGGGTCCGGCGAGCAGGCCGAGCGTGATGATATCGGGCGGCGTGAAAATGGCAGCGGCGACCATCATGATCACCCATGCGTATGCCCGGGTGGCGCGCATGACGCGGGCGGTGAGTAGTTCGAGTTTTACGAGAATCGTAACGACGACCGGCAGCTGGAAACTGAGACCGAAGACCATCGTCAGGCGCGTAATGAAATTGATGTAATCGCCGACGCGATACTGGGAAATTCGTCCTTTGACCTTCAGTACGACGATCTTGTCGCGGGTGTCATCGTATCGGAGCGCGATTTCGGAGCCTTCTTTGAAAGCCAGCGACTGGATCAGGTAATTGCGAAATTTCTGGATGTCCGGGTCATTCGGATCGACCGCCGGGGGGGCATTGGCATTTTCCGGCGTGGGATTGTCGGATTGCGCGGGATCGGGATTCTCCTGCTTTGGTGCGGGAGATTCGGGAGTTTCACCATCAGTCGCCTCTTCTTCGTCGCTCTGGAAAAATCCCATGAGGAACTTCATGAAGCCGGAAGGCTCTTCTTTCGCTTCCCCATCCCCTTCCGGGGCAGCAGTCGATTGTCCCTCCGTGGGAGGAATCTTTTCGCCCTTCACCCCGACGAGCGCAAATTCCGCGATGGGTCGTTCCAGGGCGGCCTTGGTGGGGTCGATTGCTCCGGTTCGTTCCTGCTCGAATTCATAGAAAAACTTCAGGGCAATCGGTGCGGCCATAAAAAAAGCAAACGACGCACCGGTCAGAAACAAAAAGAATCCGACAATGGCCCCCGGGATCACCATCTTTTTTTCCACCTGCCGCAAACCCGGCAGGATGAACTGGAATGACTGGTAAACCAAAATCGGGAATGCGAGAATCACGCCGGCGATGAACGAAGTCTTGATCGCCAGCATGAGCAATTCCTGCGGGCTGAGGGTCAAAAACTCGCTGACGTCCCAAAGCGTCGTGCCGACGTCATCGACCTTTGCGACCTTGGCCGGCATTTGGACAAATTCGAAAATTTGCTTGTTGAAGACAAATGTGAAGATCGTGATGATCAGCAGCGTGATCACCATTTGCATCAGGGTTTTGCGCAGATCTTCGAGGTGATCGAGAAACGGTTTTTCCTGCGGATCGAAGCCCTCGTCCGCACCGTATTTGGACCGGCGACGTGCGCGGCCAGCTTCTTCACGGATTTTAAAAAGCTTTTCGAATGCTTTCTTCAGGATCATTCCGAATTCAGTTCAGTTTGGGGTTTCGAGGGGCCGAATCTACGCGGTTTTTTGAATTCGGCAAAGACCGGAACTACCCCTGCGCAATACGGGACCCGCAAAAGTGGGGGGGGCGAAGCTGCGGGGGGTCGTGAAATTTCAAACGCGTTTGCGCCACATCACCCCCTTGAATCGAAAAGTCAGCATGATAAGAAAGGCGCTGACACACAACCCGGCACCAGTTTCGGTGCCAATTTTGCTAAATACCAGGAGGTTAGAAAACAAGAACATGATTGGTTACGAAGAGGACCAGGACAACAGAAGAAGACCGGATAACTATCCGATCCATACAGAAAAAGTATTCGCAGACCGGAAAATCTTTTTCCTCGATCTCAAGGAGAACGATCGGGGCCGGTTCGTGAAAATCACAGAAGACGTCCGCGGTCGCCGCGATACGATCATGCTTCCGACTGAAGTACTCGACGAGTTTATCGTTGCCCTTCAGCAAATCGCGGAAGCAAACGACGACGAGTGAATTTCCCGCCGGGATTCTTCCCTCCCTCCCGGCTGGCTCAACTTCGATTCATCGGAAGGGCTTCTCTTTGCCTCTTTCACCGGTGGGCTGTATCATCGAGACATGCGCAGCATGACAGGATTCGGTCGCGGCGACGCGACAAGCGGCAATTGGACGGTGACCGTCGAACTTTCCGGCGTAAACCGGAAGCAGGTCGACATATCGGTCAATCTGCCTAATCGACTCAGTGAACTGGAGCCCGAAACACGCAAGCTGCTTGGGGCAGCTATTTCCCGCGGTCGGATCAATGCCCGAATCCTGCTCGATCACGGAGGGATCGGCGATACCCGGTTAGAGGTCGACGAAGCTCTCGCAGCGGAATACGTTGCTGCCGCGAAGAAATTGCTCAGCGAAGAGGTTGAAATCTGCCCGGCGGATTTGTACCGGGCTCCCGGCGTTTTCAAAATCGAAGACATCACTCCGGAGCCGGAAGAATTACGAGATCCACTCCACGAAGCGCTTGCCGGCGCCTTGGACGAACTCTCTACCATGCAGGAAAAGGAGGGCGCAAACCTGCGCGAGGACCTTGAAGCCCGCATCGACACCATCGAATCGGAAATCGACGGCGTACGGGATCATTCCCGGACCGTGGTGGAAAATTACCGGGCCAACCTGTTCAAACGCCTCTCCGAATCCGGACTCGAAAACCTCGATCTCGACGACGAGCGCGTCTTGCGGGAGATCGGAATTTTCGCAGAACGCTCCGATATTTCCGAGGAACTGACTCGAATTGACAGTCATCTGGGCCAATTCCGGAATTACTTCGCCAGCGACGAACCGGTCGGCCGACCACTCGACTTCCTCTGCCAGGAATTGAACCGCGAATTCAACACGATCGGCAGCAAGGCCAACGACGCCGGAATCGCTCAGCGAATCGTGAATGCAAAAACGGAGTTGGAAAAAATCCGCGAGCAGGTCCAGAATGTGCAGTGAACGGCAAAAACGATCCAACAGGGTCTGTTTGCCAAACTAACCCTGTTGATTCGTTTTTCCTGTGAACCCGTCCGATTTCAAACGCCGAGGCCTGCTATGCGTCGTTTCCGGCCCCGCCGGATCTGGAAAAACCACGTTATGCCGTGCTTTCAGCGAATCGGATGCGGAGGCGACTTACGCCGTTTCTGCGACCACCCGCGCACCGAGAAAAGGCGAAGCGGACGGGCACGATTATCATTTTCTCACTCGCGGAGAATTTGAATCGCGCACCACCCGGGGAGGATTTCTCGAGTGGGCCGAGGTTCACAAAAATTATTACGGCACTCTGAAGAGTGAGGTGATCGATCATATCGAAGCGGGGCGCGACGTGCTGATGGATATTGACGTCCAGGGAGCGGCCCTGATCCGCAAGAACGCCGACCCCCTGATTCGCGAAGCGCTGGTAGACATTTTCATTCTGCCGCCAAGCGAGGACGAAATCATCGCACGGCTCCGAAATCGTGGCACCGAAAGCCAGGCCGAGCTTGACCTGCGGCTACACAACGCACGGAAGGAAATGCGGCACTGGCGGGAATATGACTATACGATTATCAGCGGCACGAAGCAGGAAGATCTGGCAACGTTTTCCTCGATTCTCAACGGCGAACGCTGTCGCTCACACCGACTGATCTCCAAAACCGAAGGCGATGTCGAAGAGCAGGGAGAACTGGGAATGTGAAGCACGGCTCAGTTTCCGGCCTCTTCCCAGGCGGCGTATTCCTCGAGAATGCTTCGCGAAACATACTCCAGCGCCGCTTCACTCGTGGCTTCCAGCACGACCGGGCAGGCAAACCCCGCATCGAGAGCTTCTTTCCAGCGCCCCGCACACACGCACCAGCGATCGCCCGCTTTCAAACCTGGAAATCCAAAGTCCGGCATCGGCGTGGATAAGTCATTGCCGGCTTCCTTGCTGAAGGCGAGAAATTCTTCGGTCAGCACGCAGCAAACGGCATGACATCCGAGATCTTCCGGCCCCGTGTGGCATTTCCCGGTCCGCCAGAAACCGGTCATCGGATCGACACTGCAGGGAATCAACTCGCCACCCAAAACGTTCCGGTCTTCTTCATCTTCCATCGGCATGGAAAAATGTTCGCCTCTTCGTGAATCGGAATCAACCGGCCATTTCCGCAGAAGCCATTTTCGGAACTGCCAGCGGTTTCCAGAAGAACAGCGGAGCCGCGACAAGACACCAGATCGTGTCGCCAACCAGGGCGTTTCGCAGAAATAAAAGGGACGGCGGAAAACCTGGAATACCGATCGTCTGGCTCTGCCACCAACCCGCTAAAGTTTGGGCGTAGACCGGCGATCCCGCCCACGACCAGGTGTTGGCCGCGAGGTAAAACACAATCGAGCCGATCATCGTCCCAAACCACATCACCGGCCAGCTGCCTCGTTTTTTCCCGATCCACGCACCGGCGAAGCCGGCCAGGGTAAAGGACACTGCCGTTAATACGGTGTAACTGCCGGGACCAATCCCGTTTGTCCAGCCCAGCACCAAGTCGCTTGCCACGATCAATAGCGCCGGGATCCAGCAAAACCGCAGCCCCAGCAGGAGCCCTCCGCCAAAACACATCGCCATCAGCGGCGATGTATTTGCCAGATCGGTGCTGCCTGCGGCGAAAACCCGGTATCCGATCGCCAGCACGAGCAGAGCAGCAATCCAGCCGAGGCGGATCGGGCGCTGTTGCTCAATTGCGGCGTTCATCAATGAATCACGCGAGGGCCTGGAGTTCGCCGATGATAGCGTCCTTACCCATGATTCCGGTCTGGGTTTTCTTGATCTCTCCGTCCTTCATGAAAACGAGGGTCGGGACGGCTGTGACGCCGAATTTCGCGCCGAGATCCCTCTCGGACATGACATCGACCTTCGTCACTTTGGCGGTTTCACCGATTTCTTCAGCGACTTCGTCGAGAACCGGCGAAAGCATCTTGCATGGGCCGCAATACTCGGACCAAAAGTCAATCACCACCGGAACGGAGGCGTTTTCCGCTTCTTCGGAAAAATTGTCGGATGTTAAATTTACAATGGATTCGTGTGCCATGATTTTGAATAGGTCTGTATTTTTACCAAATCGCCAAACATCGGCGAGTCAATGATTTCGTTCGGCTATGACGCGGGTCGTCGGGCAAACCTTACGCCGCATCATCAATCCCGGCCTGCACGATTTGCGCAAAGCTGTCCGGATCGAGAGCTGCGCCGCCGACAAGAAACCCGTCGATGTCCTCCCGGGAAATCAGGTCCGCCGCATTGCCCGGCTTGACGCTGCCGCCGTATTGAATCCGCGTCGCACCAGCGACTTCGTCTCCGAAAATTTCAGCCAGCACGGAGCGGACGTAGGCCTGTGTGTCCTGCGCCTGCTCCGGAGTCGCGGTCACGCCCGTTCCGATCGCCCATACGGGTTCGTAGGCAATCACGATGTCGGCCATTTGGTCTGCGGTCACATTCGCGAGGCTGCCTTTCAATTGGCCGGACAAAACCGATTCCAGCTGGCCGCCTTCGCGTTCGTCGAGTGATTCCCCGATGCAAAGGATCGGCTTCATACCCGCGTTCAACACGGCGTGCACTTTTTGGTTGATGAAATCGTCAGTTTCGCCAAAAAGGGAACGACGCTCGCTGTGGCCGAGAATCACGTAATCGCAATTCACTTCCTTCAGCATAGCCGCGTTCGTTTCGCCGGTGAAAGCGCCATTGGCTTCGGGATGCATATTCTGGGCAGCGAGGTCGACGGCGGCATTCGGTGTGATGTGCTTCGAGGCTTTCGCCAGCGTCACGAATGATGCACCGAGAACGATGTCGACTGCGGTCGGTTCGGAAAACGTTTGCAGGAAGGAACTGAGATATGATTCCGCCTCGGAGGGCGTAATATTCATTTTCCAGTTCGCGGCGATGATGGATTTGCGATTGCTCATTTTTTGAAAGGGTCAGCTTTTTGGATTTTCGATCCAACAGGGTCTGTTCGATGAACCAACCCTGTTGGTTCGTTTTCTATCGGATTTTTTCCAGCAGGAAAGGCAGAAGTTCGGTGATCGGCATGCGGGTTTGTTCCATCGAATCGCGTTCGCGAAGCGTGACGGTGTCTTTCAGTTCGACGCCGTTTTCGCCGATCGTGTCGAAATCAATCGTGACGCCGTAGGGCGTTCCGATCTCATCCTGGCGGCGATAACGCCGGCCAATCGCGGCGGTTTCATCGTAAAAAACCGTCATGTGAGGCTGAAGCAGTTTTTGTACCTCGCGCGCTTTCTCGACGAGCTCCGGTTTATTCTTCAACAGCGGAAAGACTCCAACTTTCACCGGCGCCATTTTCGGATCGAAATGCATCACGACCCGGGTCTCTTC
>JABDJT010000337.1 GCA_013003335.1 Verrucomicrobiales bacterium
CAGCCGGGCGGGCCTTCCAAAGGAGGAGTTGATCACGTTTTACCAGTTCATGACGACGCTGGGCGTGGCGTCGGAAGCGATCAATATTGTCTATCAGCTCAACACGAGTGAATGGACGGAGGAAGAGGAGGAAAAAGAGCCCGAACCGCTTCCGTTGGGGACTTCGCAGCCACTGGAGACCCTGATTTTGGGCCGGAGAAATCCGGCTGACGTGGTTTTGAATTCGCTCTCGCCCGGGCTAAGTGTCGTGGCGTTCCGGTTCCAGAACCTGGTGCTGATTAAGAACATCGGGACCGAAACGGTGATTGCCCGGGGCCGGCGTGTGAACGAAGGGGAATTTTGCCGGATTTACGAAGGCCAGCGGCTGTTGCTTGGAACGGAGGTGCTCGATTACCAGGACCTGGTTTTCTTTTTTAACGCGAAGAAGGATGTTTCGGCGGTGCAATTGTTCCTGGCGCAGGACGGAAACGGCTCCCAATTCATCGAGCGCGTGCGATCGAAGCAAAGTTACCTCGAGGTCCGGTTCGGGCTGGATATCGAGATCTCCGTGCTGAATGACATCGATGCGCAGATTGAGGGCAAACGGCTGAAAAAAGGCGTCACCATGTTGGTTGGCTCGAAGGAGAAGCTGATTTTTGACGACAACACCGAGATCACGTTTGGCGATTTACGAAAACGCGCCCGGGCTCTCGGCGGGCGATTCAGCCTGCTCGCCAACCGGTCGGAATACCTCGTTTCCAACAACCCGAATTTGTTGAACCAGGGCGACATCCTGCTGACTCCGGGATTATCGGGCGATCTGCTCCTGCGAATCCGTTTCGACAACGAAGCCAAGACTGGGGAGATGAAAGTCATTACGGCTGACCGTGCGATTCACGTCGAAGGCGTGGCGCTGCGGTCGGGCGGGAAGGCGGAGTTGAAGGACGGCGACGCGATCCGGGTGGGAGAGGGGCAGTATCTCCGGTGTCATTTCGCGGAAGGCATCATTGAAGAAGAGCGGAACGTCATTAACACACTGAAAGTTCGGGACGTGTCGCACTCATTCGACCGCCGGACACAGGCGCTGGACGCGATCAGTTTTACCGTGCAGCGCGGTGAAATGGTGTGCGTGATGGGGCCGAGTGGTTGCGGGAAAAGCACACTGCTTAAGGCATTGGGCGGGCAGCTGAAGCCTTCCGAGGGCTTGGTGGAACTCAACAACGTTGATCTGTACGAAGAGCACGAAAACCTGACTTCCTACATTGCGCTGATCCCGCAGGAGGAGACTTTCGACCCGCTCTTGTCAGTGGAGGAAAATCTCGATACGGCAGCGGCTATTCGCGCGCCTCATTTCACCAGCGAAGAACGCCGGCGCCGGGCGGATGCGAAGCTCGTGGAACTTGGGTTGAACGAAATCCGGCACCGCCTGGCGGGAGACGGGAACACGAAAAACCTCAGTGGTGGCCAGCGGCGGCGATTGAATGCCGGGATGGACATGATCGGGATTGCAGACGTGTACTTGTTCGACGAACCGACCTCCGGGCTTTCCTCGAAAGACTCCGAGCACGTGTTGGAGGTGATTCGCGGCCTGACGCAAAATAAGATCACGCTCATCTCAATTCACCAGCCGAGCAGCCGCCTGTTTCACATGTTCGACAAAGCGATCCTGCTCGACAACGGAGGGAAGCTGGCCTTTTTCGGCACCCCGTCGCAAATGCTCGAATATTTTGCCGAAGCGCGGGACCAGGAAGGCGTTAATCGCGCCGCGTTTTCGCTCGAAACCTCCGAGCTGCCGCTTGAAATCGGGCGGCCGGTGTCCCATCAGCTGACGCCGGATTTCGTGTTCGACGTGCTGGAAACCCCGCTGCACGATCTTTCAGGCGATGTGATTTACGAGCAGAATGAGCGCGGCCACCTGATTCCCGCCCGCCGGTTCAGCCCTGCATTCTGGGCGGATCGGTTTCAGACATACCGCTTGTTGCAGGAGGTGAATTTGCGGGAAATCGAGCCCGACAGCTCCGCGACAGTGCAGCTTCAGCGGACACCCCAGCGGCCGAAACGGACGTTTCAGGATGACTGGGTTCGATTTGTAAATCAACTGAAACGGGCGTTCTGGTCCAAGCTGCGGAACCGTGCCAACCTTGCGACCACCCTGCTGGAAGCCCCGGCGCTGGCATCCCTCGTTGCCGTCGTTTTGCGGTACAGCGAGGAAAAAAGTTACGACTTCGCATCCGCGTTTCACATTCCGACCTACCTGTTTCTTTCGCTGGTCATTGCGCTCTTCCTCGGCCTGACGAACTCAGCCGAAGAGATCATTCGCGACCGCAACATGCTGGAACGGGAGCGGCACCAGGGAATCCGGGTCTCTTCGTACATCATCAGCAAATTCCTTTCGCTCTGCTTTTTCTCGCTGATCCAGTGCGTCATCTACCTGCTGATCGCGGACGCGATCTTGGAAATCCGGTCGATGTTTTTCTACAATCTGTTCTGGATGTTCGGAACCTCGATCGTCGGCGTGGCCGCCGGGCTGTTTATTTCCAGCATCGTTGCCAGCCCGAAAACGGCGGCGAACATCATCCCGCTGATCATGATCCCGAACATCATCCTCGGCGGGGCGCTCATCAAATATGACGAGATGAACAGGCAGGCACTCGATTTCCTGTCTGCCAGCGCGGAAGACGAGAGCGAGTTGAAAGTGCCCGCCATCTGCCAGTTGATGCCGCTTCGCTGGAGTTACGAAGCGATGATCATTTCCCACGCCGAACACAACCCGGTTTCCGCCCTCGACCGCTACATCGAGAATGAACTCGAGAAAGTGAAACGCATTCCCCACACTCAAAAACTGACCGAGGAGCAGGCTACCCGCCACCGCAACGCTCTTACCGCGAAGCCCTTTGTCACCGACTTGAAAGGGGCGACTCCGGGCGAAGTCAGCGACAAGGTCAAGGAATTGCGAGCCGATCTTGAGGTCGGAGTTTTCGATTACGAAAAGTACGACACCTCAGAAACGCCTGACGAGAAACTGCCCCACACCTCGGAAAAACTCTACCTGAACCAGAAGGTCTACGATTTGTTCAAGATGGCCGAATTCGAAAGGACGGATCACCGGAAAAGCGAGAATCCGCCGAATGTCTTTTTCGGGAGCAAACGCCAGTACCGACTCCCGTTTGAAATCCCGGGCAACCCGTTCGCGCCGGAAATCCGGGACAGCGAAGAGAAGGTCCAGGAAGATGTGGTCGTAGTCGATACCCTGAAGCTGAACACCATCGCCATCGCAGTGTTCGTGATCGTAGCCCTGCTTTGTCTCCACGGAAATCTCACCCGCCAGTTGAAGCGGGTTTGAACCAACAGGGTCTGTTCGGAGAACGAACCCTGTTGATTCGTGAAATCTGTTCTCAATCTTCCACCACTGCGAAATCGACGAAGCCGCGGCTGTGATCGACGCGGATCACTTTCACTCGGACGGTCTGGCCGACCCCGATGCTGCGGTTGCCGGATTTGAAGCGCATCCCACCGCGATCGATTCGCCAATCGCCTTCGCCGAGGTCCTCCCGCCGGATCAGGCCTTTCAGCTGAAATTCAGGCAACTCGACGAAAGCGCCCATCGGCCGGACTTCGAAAATGATGGCGTCGAAACCGTGATCGGGCCGTTCGTTGGCCAGGATCAACAGGTATTCGACCAGTTTCATCTGGCGGCTCTCGTTCTCCGCATCGGCAGCGACACGTTCGGTTTCCGAGATGTGTTTGCAAACCGGGGCGAGGGCCCCCTGAGATGGAGTCGGGTCCGGTTCAGGGCCGTGATCGGGATTTCGCCGGTGACACAATTTCCGCAACACGCGATGCACGATCAGGTCGGCATACCGGCGGATCGGGCTGGTGAAGTGGGTGTAATTCACTTTCGCGAGGCCGTAGTGACCGATCGGGTCGGGCGAATAGGCGGCCCGTTTCAGGCTCTTCAACAGCGCAATTTTCAGCGCGTGCTCTTCGTTGGTGCCGCGAATTTTTTTCAGCACTTTTTGAAGTTCCGCGCGAATTGTGACGTCGTGAACCTTGTGGCCGTATGCCCGCGCCTGCTCGGCGAAGTCGTGGAGTTTTTCGGGATCGGGGTCTTCGTGAATCCGGTAAACCGAGGGCGCCTGCGCGTTTTTGGTTTCCCGGGCGACGGCTTCGTTCGCCGCCAGCATGAATTCCTCGATCAATTGGTGGGATTCGTCGTATTCGCTGCGCACCAGTTCGATCGGCTTGCCGGTTTGCTTGTCGAGCCGGACGCGGATTTCGGGAAAATCGAGATCGAGCCCGCCGGCATCGAAACGCCGCTTTCGTAGCATCGACGCCAGTTTCCATGCGCGCTGGATATGACGGGCGAGGCCCTGCTCGGGCTTTTTCAAACCATCGATTTCCTGCTTGTTCATTCGGAGCAGGACGATGGCTTCCTCGTAGGTGTAGCGGCGTTTGGAGCGGATCACCGCCGAGCAGAACCGCGCTTTTTTCGGAGTGCCGTCGGCGGCAAACTGAATGACGGTGCAATGCGTCAGGCGATCGACATCCGGTTTCAGGCTGCAGACGCCGTTGCTCAACTTTTCCGGTAACATCGGGATCACGCGGTCGGCCAAATAGACGGAGTTCCCGCGCTTTTTGGCTTCCTTGTCGAGTGCGGAACCGGGCTTCACGAAATGGGAAACGTCGGCGATGTGGACGCCCAGTTCGAAGCTGCCGTCCTTGTTTTCCACCACCGAAATCGCGTCGTCAAAATCCTTGGCGTCCTCCGGGTCGATTGTGAACACCTCGCGGTCCCGCCAGTCTTCACGCCGCGCGATTTCTTCATTGGCAATCGCCTCATCGATCGCCTCGGCTTCGTCCAGCACGCGATTCGGAAAATCGAGCGGGAGATTGTGGGAGTGAATGATCTTCAGGATGTCGAGTCCTGTCTGTCCGGGCGAGCCGACGATCTCGACCATTTTCGCGAGCGGCGGCAAATCCGTGCTGTCCCAGCGTTCAAATTCCGCGATCACCGTGTCGCCCGACTTTGCGCCCTTGAGCACTTGCGAAAGCTTGAATGATTGCGGCAGGCGGGAATTTTCCGGCGCGAGCGCCGCATTTTTTCCACGGGCGTGGTAGGTGCCGACGATTCGCGTGTTGGCGCGTTCAATCACCTCGACGACCCGCCCTTCGAGCGAGTCTTTTCCTTCCAACTCCGGTGGACGGCTCCGGCGGTTGTTGCCTTGTTTCTTTTTCCAGCGTTGCTCGCCCTTTTTCGTGACCCGGACCGCCACGCGATCGCCGTGCATGGCATTCGCGGTGTTCCGGCCGGGGACAAAAATTTCCTGCCAGCGCTCGTTTTTCAGTTCCGGAAAGGCGTCGGGTTCATCCGGAATGAATCGGGCCGAGCGGCGTTTTTCATCGGGGTGAAATTCAATTTTTCCCAATGCGGGAGCGGATTTTCCACTCGCTGCGTTTGGTTTTCGGTATCGGGATTTTTTGCCGAGCACGATTTTTCCGCTCGATTCGAGCTGTCTCAGGGCATTTCGGAAAGCGGCGCGCTCCTTGGCAGACACCGCGAGGGATCGGGCCAACTCAGATTTGTTGGCCGGACGGTAACCGGGCCGCGAAATTTCGGCCAGGATCCGTTTTGTCAGTTGTTTACTCATTTGTCGTTCAATAAAATTTACAATGTATTTACATTTTTTCTGGACTTCCTGTTTTGCTCGTGATTACAATGTAAATGCATTGAAAGCCAAATTGGGAAAGGAAGTCATCATGCGAAATCGAAGAAAACCAAAACGAACAGGAGAGGCAGGAAAGTCCGGGGGATTTACCCTGATGGAGCTGCTCGTGGTGGTCACCATTATCGCGATTCTGGCCGGATTTCTATTTCCGGTTGTGAATGGCATTATCCGGAAAACCCGGGGGTCGCAGGCCGAACAAACGGCGCAAAACCTGAAAGCTGCGATTTCGGCTTATTTCACCGACTACCGGAAGTATCCGGCACGGTCAGATGGAGGGACTATCGCCGATGTCACTGTCGAGTCCAGTCATGAATTGATGGATATTTTATTACCTTCGGATGCCGAAAAACGGCCCGGTGGCCTGAATACGCGCGGCACTGGTTACTATACCGGGAAGACCGCCAAACCGATCTCCGGCGGGAGGTATCGAAGCGGAGTTGTATTGGAGGCGGACGGTGGTGGGGAGTTGTGGGACCCGTTTGGAAGCTACTATCGGGTCCGGATGGACGCCGACTACAATCAACGCGTCGACGCCCCGACCTGGTATACCGGCTTGCGCCTGGCCGAACGGGTCATCGTCTGGAGTCCCGGACCGGACCGGGATGATGACGATAGCGGGGACAACATCAAGACTTGGTAGGTAAAACGATCGAACAGGGTTGGTTCATCGAACAGACCCTGTTCATTCGACCGGGACGGGCTTCCTTCGTTTGGGGCTTGTTCTTTTTTTCTCCGCGGGAATTTCCTCGTTTGCCGGCTCCAGGTCGATGACGAGTTCCCTCTTGTCTTTGATCTGGCCGGTGTGCCGGGGAGGCTCGCCGTTGTCGTCGATAAAATCGATGCCCACGCTGTAAATTCTTTTGGTTTTGGTGTTGTAACGGAGAGGGAATCCGTCGAGTTGATCGATGGGGATCTTGTCGAGGAATTCAGGAACCAGGGCAGCCGTATTTTCGGGCCAGTCGCCGTGCCTGAGCCGGTATTGCTCCATGGCCACGCGGAGCCGGACAAGATCGAGCCGGGTTTGGGCGGCGGTGTAGTTGGTTGTAATTGTGTCGATCGCGGGAATGGAAAGGGAAACCAGGATGCGACCGGTCGGATTGCCCGAAAGCCAGAGGTCGAGCTGGCTTTTCCGGAGTGCTTCGGCACGTTTGATCGCATTCCCCGGAGCGGTTTTCCGGACCAGGGGAGCTTCTTTCACCATGTCCCGGTAGCACTCGGCGAAGAGCAGTTGGGTGCGGTTCGGTTTGAAGATCAGGCGATTCGGGGCAGAAGGGGTTCCCGATCCCGGACTCAGGAGACTCGCGTCGATCTTCCCCTGTTTGAGATCTTCGAGCATGAAGCACGCTCCCCGGTATTCCACTTTCAGGCTGTTTGCGAAGGCCCCGGGCTTGAATTTGATGGACTCCAGTTGTTCTGCGAGCATTGCGAGCCACTCCGGATCGGCAGGTGGTTCGGAGTCGAGCGATTCAACCAGCAATGCCTGACCGCCGGCGGCAACAGTGATGGCCACCAGCTGGTGAAGGACGGTTCCCTCCGCTTTCGCCAGGTTTTCGCCGAACCGGATCATGGAAACCGCTTTTTCCGCCGCCTGTTGGGCGTTTCCCCGGTCAATCAGCCGGCTGATTTCGACTCGCTTGAGCTTGGAGAAAGTTTGAATGGTCTGGAGTTCCGGGAAGGTCGAATCGACTCGAAGTTCGCCTTCCAGTTTCCAGTCTGTCTGGTCCGCCCAGCTTTCAAAACGCGCCAGTTCGTCGGCAAATTGCGCGAGAACGGAGTCGACGAAAGCTTCGTCCATCGGTTCCTGTTCGGGCATTCGATACATCAGGTCGGCTCTCCCGATTTCTTCTGACTGAGAGCCGTTGAACAGAAAGGCCACAATTTCCGGGAGCGGATTTTGAGTCGGATCGACGGTGCGTTCGGGCAGGGCGAGATCGGAATCGTCGATCGGCGGGATGTCGCGACTGAACAGGAGGTAGAGGCCGGTCAGGAGCAGAATGAGGCTCGATAAAACGATCAGCCAGACCTTCCACGCGGCCGGTTTTGCATCCCCGGATTTCATTCCGGAATGTTGAACCGGATTGTTAGGGGGAAAAACAAAATTCCGAAAAATCGAGCGCCTGCTCACCAGCAATCCTCGGATTCCCAAACCTGCACGGAGAGATTAGTCACCCAGGTCATGGGGCCGTCGGCGGGAACTCCGGATTTTTCGGGATGTGCCGTATCAATTTCGCAATGCCAGGTTTTCCCTTCCGGCAGGGCGAACTCGAGGTCCTCGTGGGAAGCGTTCAAGGCCATGAAAATGCCGCACTCAAGGGCAAACGAGAGGGCCGGGTAATGAGGAGCGCCCCAGTCGATTTCGGTCATGCGGGCCCCGTCGGCCCGTCGCCAACTGATATCAGGTTCGCCGCCGTTCACGGGCAAACCGGTGAGAAATTTGGAACGGCGGAAGAGCCGGTGCCGGTGTCGCAATTCCACGAGACGAAGGACAAAATCGCGCAGAGCGGCCGCCGATTCATCAAGATCCCAATTCAGCCAGCTGATTTCGTTGTCCTGGCAATACGCGTTGTTGTTTCCGCCCTGGGTGCGGTTCATTTCGTCGCCGGCGGTGAGAAACGGTACGCCCTGAGAGAGAAACAGGGTGGTGAGAAAATTCCGCTGTTGCCGGGCGCGGAGTTCGAGGATGACCGGATCATCCGTTTCGCCCTCGATGCCATGGTTGAACGACTGGTTGTGAGAATCTCCGTCGCGGTTTTCCTCACCGTTGGCGAGATTGTGTTTTTCGTTGTAGCTGACGAGATCGCGGAGAGTGAACCCGTCGTGAGATGTGATGAAATTGATGCTGTTGAGCGGTGACCGGCCGTTGTGGCGGAACAGATCTTCGCTCCCGGTCAGTCGGGTGGCCATTTCGCCGAGAACGCGTTTGTCCCCGCGCCAGAAACGGCGGGTGGCGTCCCGGAATTTTCCATTCAGTTCGCTCCAGTAATTCGGAAAGTTACCGACCTGGTATCCACCGCGGCCGAGATCCCAGGGTTCGGCGATCAATTTGACCCGGGACAGGACCGGATCGCAGCGCAGGGCTTTGAAAAAGCCGGCCCGGCGGGTAAAGTTCCGGGGCTCCCGTCCGAGGGTCACAGCCAGATCAAACCGGAATCCGTCGACACCCATTTCTTCGACCCAGTATCGCAGACTGTCGACGACAAGCTGAAGCACTCGCGGGTGGTTGAGATCGAGCGAATTCCCGCATCCGGTTACGTCGTAGTATTGGGATTGATCAGTGGGCGGGGTCCGGTAGTAGCAAAGGTTGTCGAAGCCGCGAAAAGCCGCCATAGGCCCGTGCCAGCCGCCCTCGCAGGTGTGGTTGTAAACCACGTCAAGGATGACCTCGATTCCGGCCTGGTGAAAGGCCTCGACCATCGACTTGAATTCGTTGATGACATTGGCCGGATCAGCTGCGTAACGGGCTTCGGGCGCGAAAAAGCCGAGGGTGTTGTAACCCCAGTAATTGACGAGACCACGCTCCAGCAGGAAACCGTCATCGAGGTGCTGGTGGACGGGAAGAAGTTGAACGGCGGTGATCCCGAGTGCTTTCAGGTGATCCAGCACGGAAGGGTGGGCGAGCCCGGCATACGTGCCGCGAATCCCTTCCGGCACGTGCGGCAGGCTGCGGGTGTATCCCTTCACATGGAGTTCGCAAATCATGGTATCCTCCCACGGAGTCTCAAGACGGGTGGGGGTGGGCACATCGGATTCGAGCGGCGGCAGAACGGCCTTCGTGACATGGGGGCCGGAATCGACACGGCCCGGCAGCATGGACCGGTGAAACGCCGACGGAGCGGCAAACTGACGGGCGTAAGGATCCCCCAGGAGTTTGTGCGGATTGAACACGTGCCCGTTTTCGGGAAGATACGGACCGTGAACGCGAAAACCGTACGGCATTCCCGGCGTGATCAGTTCCCCGGAAATTTCGCCATGAAACATGTCGCCGGTCCGGCCGGGCAGGCGAATGCGTCCCAGTTCGTGAGCGGGATCTTCGCGGTCGAAAAGGCAGAAATCGACTGCAGCTGCGTGGGTGGAAAAGACTGCGAGATTGACCGCGTTGGCATCGGTCCAGGTCACGCCCGGACGATCGGGGGATCCGGGCAGGATATGAAAAGGGGGCAGCATTTTTCGGGAAAGAAACGAACCAACAGGGTTCATTCAGCGAACGCACCCTGTTCCTGCAGAAATGGGGACGTCAAGCGGGCAATTAGTTTTGAGCGGTGGTCGGGCGCGCGACGGGTTTGCCCTTGGAATCTTCGCTCGGTGGCGCGACTTTTTTTACAACTTCGATCTTGGTATTGTCGGAGGAGAGGTATTCGGCAAGTTGATTGATCTTGAAGTTCCACCCAATTTTTTCCGTTTCGTTATTGCCCGTGTGCCGCAGATCGACCACGACTCCGCACGAATCACCGCGGAGTCGCTGCGGGATTTGATAGGAAATGATCCCGGTTTCCGGGTCGTATTCATGCGGAACGCTTCCGTAACCGGTGATTCTCATCGAAATGCTGTCCGGATTGACGCCGCTGAGTTTTGATACGTCCATCTCGATTCTCGGAAGCCGGTTTTTGATGGTGGCACCGCTTTCGGGATAAGTCGTGACCAGCGGCCCCTGGACTTCACCGTCTTCCGTTTTGGTTTCCGAAATCAGCTTCCGACCGGAGGAATTGACGCTTCCACCGCCAAAGGAAAGAGCAGGACCGAAATTGGCTCCGGTGGTGCCGTGGACAATGTAGCGTCCGATTTCCATGGCTTCGTTGCCCCATTTCTGGACCGGATTTTTCGTGTCCTTGCCTTCCTCGTCTTTTTCGACGGGCCACTTCGTCTTTCTGCCGTTGACCGTGAAACACGCTTCATAGCCGAATTCACGAGCCATTTCGACAATCTGGTCGCTGTAAATGCCGTAGGGATAAGCGAATGTCTTGGTCACCCCACCGGTGTCGCCGAAATTTTCGACGAGGAAATTGTAGGAGTCCTCCAGTTCCGCCTTCAACCATTCCTTGTATTGCTCGGCGGATTTTCCACTCTTCTTCGCCATGTTATTGTGGGAAATCGAATGGCTGCCGATTGTTCCGCCGTTGGCGATCAGGTCGCGAATTTCCTGGTGGGTAAGGGAACGTCCGCCCACACCGACGTAATTTTTATAGAGGAAGACCGTGAAGGGATATTCGAATTCCTTCAGCACATCCATGGCGAGGGTGTGAGTCGCTTTCCAGCCGTCGTCGATTGTGATCATGACGCATTCTTCCGGGATTTCCTCTTTTCCTGCTTTCCAGTCGAGAAATTGCCGCATGCTGATAACCGGGAGTTCGGCGTCCTTGATCTGCTGCATCTGCGAGCGGAATTCCTCGATGTTGATGATCATGTCGTTCCGCGGTCGGGGAGCTTCCGTGAAATCGTGGTAGCCCAGGATGGAAACGCGGCAGTCTTTGTCGATGATACGAGCCATCCTGGCTTCCGCTGGGTCCGGTGGCGGCGGCATGATTGAATCGGCTTCCTCCGCGAGGATTTGAGTCGGGTCCGGTTGAGTAATCGGATCGAAATTGGCCTCCGGCTCGCGATTGAGGGCCTCGCCGACGCGTTCAGCGAATGAACCGGCGTCATTACACGACACCAGGGGCAAAAAAGTGAAAATTCCGGCCAGGAGAGGGAGAAAATTCAGGTTGAGCCGGGGCGTGTGGCTGCGGGGGTGTTCTTCCATGACAGGTCGTTCGGGCCAGTATATACGCGGAATCAGGAATCGTAAACTGTCGTCTGAGAGATCCCGGAGATCACTGAAAATGATCCAACAGGGTCAGTTTGGCGAACCAACGCCGTTGATTCGTGTTTTCTCAAAACTGAAACTATTTTGGTTTTCTTAATTTTTTAGACTTGCTTACAATTGCTGATAAGGAATATAATCATCCCTGTTGTTTTCTAAATTTATGGAAATTCTAGAAGTTTCCGCAACCTTCTTCCGATCCTCCTATGATCATCCCTTTTAGACCTTCACTCAAGTTGCAAGAAGCCGGTGGCAGATCCGGCGGCGGCGGAGGCTGTGTTGTTTCCTCTTCATCTTCATCTAGCCTGGACTGGAATGGCATGGCATTGTCAGCAATGGCGGACGAGGTTGGGAGTGTCGGGGGTGGTAACGGAGTGCCGGATCGTAACGGGAAGCCTGTCCAGCAGCCGAATTCCGTTCTTGGGCCGGATCGTGGTGGGATTGTGGAAGATCTGCCGTTTTATCATGAGCCGGTGCTGAAGCGCGAGGTTCTGGCGGCTTTGAAACCGGGTTTTGGAAAACAGTTTCTGGACGGCACAACCGGCGGCGGCGGTCATTCGGAATTGCTGCTCACGGCGGGGGCACACGTGATTGGCTGCGATCAGGATGAGGAAGCGCTGGCCTACGCAACGGCGCGGCTGGGTCGTTTCGGGGATCAATTTTTGCCGGTGCCGGCGAATTTTGCCGATATGGAACAGGTGTTCGAGGAAATCGGGGTCGATCGGGTGGACGGAATTTTGCTGGATATTGGGGTGTCGTCCCACCAGTTGGATGAGGCACGGCGCGGGTTTTCGTTTTCCAAGGATGGGCCGCTGGATATGCGCATGAACCAGTCGGCGGGTCAAACGGCAGCGGATTTGGTGAACGAGGAGGACGAGGAGGAGCTGGGCCGGATTTTCCGGGAATACGGGGAGGAACGTTCGTGGCGGAAAGCGGCGAGAGCGATCGTGTCCGCGCGGAAGAAGGAAAAAATCGAGACGACGAAGCAGCTCAGCGAGGTGATTGGATCGGTGATTCCGAAAACATCGGCGAGGAACCCGGCCACGAAGATTTTCCAGGGGCTGCGAATTGCTGTGAACGATGAATTGGGAAGGCTGGAGGAGGCGCTGGAGAAATCGGCGGACTACCTGTTGGCTGACGGGGTGTTGGCGGTGATCACCTTTCATTCGCTGGAAGACCGGATTGTGAAGCAGTTTCTCCGCCGGACGAGTCAGCCGTATATCGACCGCCCGGAGTGGCCGGAACCGAAGTTGAATCCGGACTACCGTTTTAATCTGCCGAGCCGGAAGGCGATTCAGCCTTCGGAGGAGGAGATTGAAGGTAACCCGCGGGCGCGAAGCGCGAAATTACGGGTTGGGGTCCGGATCGGGGATCAGTGAATTTCAATTTATCAGAGGTCGGGATCTGAATCGAATAACCAAGAACAAGAGGAGAGAAAAATGGTAAGAAGAAATCGATATCGAAACCCGCTGAAGACGCCCGGGCTGTTCCGGGTGTTGTTTCTTTGCCTGGCGATCGGTGGGATCGGGGCCTGTTTTGTGACGATCCGGAATCGTCACGTGAAGAAAGGTGACGAGATTCGCGAGCGTGAATTGTTGATCGTGAAACTGGAGCAGGACGTGGAGATGTATGAACTGCGAATCGCGGGAATGATGGACCGCAACGAGCTGGATCGCTGGCTGCGTTGGAAGGGGAGTGACCTGCAGGACATCGACCCGACCCGCGTCTGGAATATCAAGCCGGCTCCGCGGGATTTCCGTGAGATCGTTGCAGTGGATCGTGAGATGGAATCGCCACCTCCGCAGCCGGCTCAACCGGTCGACACGCTGCCTACCGTGGTCCGGGAATGAAATTTCTGAAACTTCCCGACCGTAACCTTTTAGATCTTCGAAACCCAACCGGAATTGATACTTGGATAAAGCCCTGAAAACGAGATTAATCGTGGCTTGCGTGGCGCTGACAGGAGGCTTGAGCCTTTTGTCAGCGCGACTGGTTTTTGTGCAGGCGGTGGACCATGAAATGTATGCCGAGGAAGCCCGCAAGCGCTACGTGCACAAGGAAACGCTGGAAGCTTCTCGTGGCCGCATTCTCGACCGGAACGGCGAGCTTTTGGCGCGCAACCAGACGGTTTATACCCTGACGGTAGACTGCAACCGGTTGAACGCGCCGATCTCCGCCTACCGGGCATTGGCGGTGAAGGAATCGGAACGAACCGGTCGCCGAATCGATACCGGTGACATCAAGCGGCGTTATGACCGCGATGTCCTTCGGGCCTCGGACGAGGAAAAGGACGGAGCTCTGCGTAATGATTATTTTGCCCGCATCAACGAGCTGCTGTGGGAACCGCTGCGTATTCCCAAGCATGAGTTGGCGGCCAAGCTGAAAAGTAAAAAGACAGGTGAAATCGTCCTGGCCAAGGCCATCGAGGAGGATTTCAGCCGTGAGCTGCGCGGAATTATCCGGGAAAACCGGCTCGGTGGAATTGAACTCCGCAAAACCGAGCGGCGGTTCTATCCCAGTCCGAAATCGTTGACCCACGTGATCGGATTCGTTGATGCCAACGGCGAGGGGAAAGCGGGAGTGGAGAAAGTTTTCCAGGAGGAAATGACCGGCACACCGGGATTTCGCTACACGGAACGGGACATCACCCGGAAGGAAATTCACGCCTTTCGCGGGGAGGAAAAGCTCCCGGTTCATGGAAATAACGTTCGGCTCACAATCGACATGAGCCTGCAGGTGATGGTTGAGGATAAACTGGATCAAGCGGTCGAGCAGTACACCCCGGAGAAAATCACGGCGATCTGGATGGATCCCCGGACGGGCGAGGTGCTCGCCATGGCCAGCCGACCCCATTTCAATCTCGATACCCGGGAAGGAATTCGTCGCAACCTGGCCATCACGGACACGTATCAGCCCGGTTCCACCTTCAAAATTGTGGCTTTTGGCGCGGCGTTCGACAAGCGACTGATCACGCCGACGACCCCGATTTTCTGTCACTGGGGAAAATACGAAGACGAGGGATTTACCCTGTTGGATCACCATCCCTACGG
>JABDJT010000340.1 GCA_013003335.1 Verrucomicrobiales bacterium
TCATCACACCCCAACGAACCCCGCTCTTGCACGGGAATCAACCCGGACCAGCCGCGATCTTTCGCTGCCGGAAATTGCAGTCTCCCGCCCGGTATGATTCAATCCTGTCACGCCACCTCATGAAAAAAACCTCCCGTCACCGGATTTTCGCCTGCTTTCTCTTTCTCTCAATATCGGCCTTTGCGGGAGAAAAACCAAACGTGCTGCTGATCCTGGTTGATGACCTGAAGCCCGCAATCGGCAGCTACGGGGATCCCCTGGCGAAAACGCCGAATATCGATGCGCTGGCAAAGCGGGGAACGCGATTCGAACTCGCTTTCTGCAACCAGGCCGTGTGCGCCCCGTCACGGTTCACACTCATGCTGGGGGCACATTCGACGACGACCGGCCTCTACGGACTCGGCAGCCACCTCCGCCAGGCCATGCCGAATGCGGTGACGTTGCCGCAGTATTTTCACCGGCACGGCTACCGCACCGAATCGCTCGGCAAAATTTTTCACATCGGGCACGGCAACCGCGGCGATCCGGAATCGTTTTCCGTTCCCCATTTCAAAGAGAAAGTGATCGAATACGTCGATCCGGCGAGCAAGCCGGACGGCAAGCTGACTCGCGAGGAAGCGATGTTTCAAAACGTGCCGGCACCTCCCGGCGGGATGAATTCGCTGCCGCGCGGCGCCGCCTTCGAATCGCCCGATGTCGGAGATGAAGCCTACGCCGACGGACGCGTCGCGGCGGAGACATTGCGGCGACTCGCGGCGGCGAAAAAACGCGATGAACCTTTCCTGATTGCCGCCGGGTTTGCCCGCCCTCACCTGCCATTCTCCGCACCAAAAAAATACTGGGACCTCTACGAACGCTCCGATTTTTCTCTCCCGGGAAATCCGAATCTGCCCGCCGATTCCCCAAAAGTGGCGCACAAGCGGGGCGGCGAGATTCGCAATTATTTCCCCGTGCCGGACAAAACGGACCCCGCTCCAATCTCCGACGAGGTCGCGCTTGAATTGATCCACGGCTACTACGCCAGCACGAGCTACGTCGATGCGCAGATCGGAAAAGTGCTCGACGGACTCGCAAACCTGGGGCTCGCGGAAAATACCGTCGTCGTTTTGTGGGGAGATCACGGATTCCATCTCGGCGACCTCGGCATTTGGACAAAACACACCAATTACGAGCAGGCCAATCGCATCCCGCTGATTTTTGCCGGACCGGGGATCACGAAAAACGCTTCGACCCGCCAGCCGGCCGAAAGCGTCGATGTGTTTCCCACCCTAGCCGAACTGGCCGGGCTTCCCGGCCCGGGACCGGATTCCGTCACGCAAAAACTCGACGGCATCAGCCTCGTGCCGGTTTTGAAAGATGCCGAAAAACGGGTTCGCGATCACGCATTTCACGCCTACCCGAAGGCAAAAATGGGTCGGGCGATCCGGACCGGGCGGTACCGACTCGTGGAATGGAAGCGACCGGGCGAGGCTCCCGAAACAGTGGACATCGAGCTGTACGATTACGAAACAGACCCGTTGGAGACGAAAAATCTGGCCGCGGAGAAACCGAAGGTGGTCGCCAAACTGCGGGGAATTCTGGCCAGCTATCCCGAAGCCGTCCCCCGCGGAGGCGGGAAGGGAAAGAAAAACTCCGGTGCCCCGAAACGCTGATCTTGCACCGGTAGATTCGTTTTCGCATTCACCGCGCTTGAAACTTGAACGGAAAACCTCAAACTCCCACCCATGTCTCAGGAATTGAATTTCAAACAGGAACTGGTCGGCTGCTTCGGGTTTCCCGTGGCGGAAAATCCGACCCAGGCAATGATCGAACCGGCCTTTCGCGCGATGGGGTTGGACTGGCGCTATCTCACGCTCGAGGTAAAACCGGAGGACCTTCCCGCGGCGGTCGCGGGCGCGCGCGCGTTCGGTTTCCAGGGCTTCAACTGCACGATCCCTCACAAAGTCGCGGTGATCGAGCACCTCGACGGGCTCGGCGAATCGGCCGCGCTGATGGGTGCGGTGAACTGCGTGGTGCGGCAGGACGACGGCCGGTTGATCGGGGAAAATACGGACGGGAAAGGGTTTGTTTCGAGTTTCAAAGAGCTGGCTGACCCGGCCGGAAAATCGATGGTGCTCTTCGGCGCTGGCGGCGCGAGCCGGGCGATCGGCGTCGAAATGGCGCTCGCCGGCGTGAAAAAAATTACCCTGGTGAATCGCAGCGAAGAACGCGGCCGCGAGTTGGAGTATCTGTTTTCCGGCAAACTGAACGAGGCCTGCGGCGGCGGGCTGGAGATCGATTTTGTGAAATGGGACAGCGATTTTGATATCCCGGTCGGCACGGAAATCGTCGTCAACGCGACTTCGATCGGGCTGTTCCCGGATGTGGACGCCCGCGTCCCGCTGAACGTCGATACGCTGACTCCCGACATGGTCGTGGCCGACGTGATTCCGAATCCGCCGAAAACCAACCTCGTGAAAGACGCCACCGAGCGCGGTTGTCAGGTCATCGACGGCCTCGGCATGCTCGTTGCCCAGGGCGTGATCGGGATCGAATTCTGGACCGGCGAAACGCCCGATGCGGGCGTGATGCGTCGGGGCCTGGAAGAGGTTTTCGGGACCTGATCAACCCTTTCGGTTTAGCCTCGTTTGATAATCGCTCCGTTTACGCGTCGATCGAAATATCAATACAACAACCACAACCACTCCCATGATCCCAATCAGTCCCACGATGAGGAGTGGCTTGGCTGATTTCGTGCCGATTTCGTGTTTCTGCAGCGGATCATTTCTGACTGACTTTGGCGCCTCATTGGCAACGCCTCGGGCGGGTTGGCCAGGTTTGTCGTTGCTCGAAGGATACGGATCCATGGAAATGTGCTCGTATCCTGCAGGAGGCTTGATGGGTTCCCGGCGGATCGACTCCATTGAGAGGACCGATCTCCATTGGGCGTAATATTGCAAGGTGAACGGAGCCTTTTCTTGATACGTACTCATGATCTTCACCCCCGCCTTCATGTTGCGGTCACCATACCACTTACCGTCCGAAAAATTTCCTGCACCGATGAACGGCCAGGAACTCTTCGCGGCCTTCTCCATGCCGGCGCGCTGACGGGCTTCCCATTCCGCTAGCTTCTCCGTTCCAATCCCGAGGGTTTCCAAATGAGCCGACGCGATTTCCAGAACCTCGTCGAGCGTGTAAAGATTCCGCTCGCGGGCTTCGAAGGTGGTAACTTCGTCGTTCGCGTTGACGTTGAATGAGGCCCATTCTGCTTTGATTTCAATTGGGGCGCGGTCGTCAACTGATATTGCAAAATCTTCTTTTCCAATTTTGCAAACTACTCTTTCTAGCCTAGCAACGTGACGAGGCCTAAGACCGGCATCAAAGACGGTCTTCAGGGGCAACGCATGGGAATCCAGCGGGAGGATCCGCAACTCACGTTCCTGCGCGGCTGCGGAAGCGAGACATGTGATCCACAGTATAATGGCAATTGTCGTCTTACGGAACATCGTCGTCCTCCGTCTTCAGAGCATAGCGGGAAAGTCCAAACCATACGTAGTGAAATTGCGCAGCCCGGTCGTAGAGAGTTGCTCCCACCTCTGTCTTGCGGTTTGCGTTTGAGAGGTCGTTCCACGCATCGAGGATTCCTTGGTCTGCATCCGTGACCCACTTCCACCGATCATCTGTGTCTGTCACGTCACCAGCAACGAGGTCCGAAAAACTTTTGCCCCCGGGAACTGCGTTCTTCGCCAATACGCTGAAAGCGAACGTTACGGGATTCCCGCCCAGTCCATCGAAATCTTCACCAATCTCGCGGAGTGCAGTAAATCCGGGAACCACTATTTCACGCTGCTCACGAAATGTTAGCAAATGTGCACCGTCTTCAATAAGTGAATCGTCCCCTTCACGAATCCCGGCCTCGATCAACTGCCACCCATCGAACGCGAAAAGTTCCCCCTCTACATTGAAAAGGTGCTCCAACGCGCAAAGCCCGCTCCCTTGATAGGCACGACCCTGATAACCCATGTCGTCAAAGATATCTCTCGCTCCGGCGAGCAGGGCTATTTGAACTCTGCGTATCTGATCTTCAGAAAAGTCCCCAAACAAGTCGAGCACCATCGCATGCGCGTCCACCCAATCCGGCAATGCCAGTACGAGGTCTGGATTTGGGTTTTCAGCGGGATCCGTGAGAAGATCGACGTTGTCAATCGCAAACTGACTGTCCGCCATCCCGGCAACGACTGTAGCAGTGACGAGTCTGGCGAGTCCATACCAAGCGAACGCCTCCGTCGAATCGGCATGTCTAATTTCCTGAAGGAACAATTGCTGGTAATAATCGTAAGCCTCGAAAAGCTGCTCCCGATGAGAAACAAAACCTCCGTCGAACGTAGAGGCGACGAAGGCGTCGAGATCGATTTCTCCCGACGGATCGTTCTGTGTTTGCAGTTTGGTCAGGGCAACAACTTCCTCGAACCACTCCCCGCGGCTCTGGGGTGTGCAAACCTCGAAGGTCTGCTCGTGCTTTACCTCGACGTCGCCTTTCTTGAGACTGAACTCCAGAGTGATTTTGCCCGGAACGACGCCTTCAATCCATAGAGTTGCGTCGTTGGGTATCTGCGCGGATGATCCGTAAAGCGACCCTACAAGATTGTTCGGTTGGAGGCTCTCGAAATCATAAGCCTCAATCGCCTTCCACGAAAGATTTTTGGGATCGTCTCCCCAAGTGGCATGGAACCGAATCTGTCCGATTTCCGGCCATCCCGTTTCAGAATCACGCTTCTCCAGTTTCTTGATTTCGACTGTCGCACTATCGAAAAACTCCGGTTCCAAGGTAGAGGGGCGAACTCCGAAAAACCCTTCATGCAGATCGTCGGTGACGACATCTCCAGCGAAAACCGCCCCGTTCGGGCTGTCTTTTTCAGCGACAAGACTGACTTGATCGTCCATCGAATCTGGGATCACCCATCCGGTTCCGCTGTCGATTCTTCCCTCATCGACGTCGGTATTCGCGCGAAGAACGTCCGGCGCTACCTCCACGGGCAGGAGACGCACCATCTGGCCGGGCGCGGGCTCTACCATATGGGGAATCGACCGACTTAGCCCTTCCACACCCAGGATCCCCCTCGACAATTCCTCTTTGGTCACCATCACCATCGGCACCAGCGGCGTCACTACCACCGAATTTAAAATCGCGTCCGTTGGTTCCCCTGTTTCCGTTTCAACCTGCCAACTCGAAATTTCCAATCCGCCTCCCGGCAACGGCCGGATTCCCCATTCCGAATACGGAACAGAAGCCGCGAATTCCAACGTATGCCAGTTTTCGAGCAAATGACGGGTCACCTGCAAACTGCCAAACAAAAGGTCAAACCCGCCCGGCTTGCCCCATACTTCCGACTTCGCTTTAGGCAAAGCCTCCTCCGGCATTGCTGCTTCAATCCAGTGAGCCGCGAGGCTTTTGCGAAACTGAAAGGCTGAAAATCCCGACTCAATCTGCTCGTCAAACTCGGCACTGTAGTAGCCCGCCTTCCAACCCACCCCACCGCCCCAAACCAACATCAACGTATCTTCCGAAAACGCCTGCTCCTGCCGCAACATCTCCAGACCCGAATCAAAATTTGCCTGCTCGGTTGGGGAAAGAACTCCCGCCCCAACAGTCGACCCTTCCTCCAGCTGCATCGCCTGGACCGCCCCGTTCGCGAACGAAAAACTCATCATCCCCGCGTCGACACTCGCCAAAAGCGTCCCCTCATCCGGAATCGTCACCGGCCCACCTCCGCCATTTCCGCCGCCCGCATTCCCGCCATCCTCAGCCGCCGGATCATTCCCGTCCACCGGATCCGTCCCGAGGAACCACTCCAGCAAATCATCCAGGTCATCCGAGTCGGAATTTGCCAGGAAAAATTCCCCGCCCGTCACCTCCATCTCGATCCGGTTCGGTATCAAATCCCCGTCAAAATCATCGTGCGCATCCCGTCCATCCGTCGGATCAAACCGTTGCGGCAACCCTAAAAACTCCAGGAGCGGATTCAAATACAGCACCTCACGCC
>JABDJT010000377.1 GCA_013003335.1 Verrucomicrobiales bacterium
GGGGCGATGTGGATGGAGGCGAGCATGGCAACACACCTCTCACCCGGCCTTTGCCCAAACTTCCGGTGATGGAACGACAATATTCCGCTCCCGCAACGCTGCTTTCCGCCCCGCAAACACCGCCGCTGCGAGCCAATACCCCTCCGACCGCTCGCAATCCTCCAACCCGAATCGCGAGGCCAACTCAAACCGGTCGCCGGCGTTGCCATTGGCGCAGGCCAGCATCTGTTTCGGGGTCAACGCGACGCAGGTGGCACCGGAATCTTCGATCAATCCGCGCAGGCGATACCAGCTGCTTGACGGCACGCGACGCAGGTCGCGTTCGAGACACAATTGAAAATCGAGCGCGACGAACGGCAGGTTTCCGTCGCGCAAAATCAGGTCGGCGACCTTGATGGATTCCTCGACGCCGCGGCAGCGGGCCCACAGCAGCGAGCGACACAGATTTTCGCCCAGCCCGCACGGATCGAAGGAATCGGCGGCATCGATCAGCACGAGACGCTGACCACTTTTCGCGGCGGTTTTCAGCCATTGCAGGAGAAACACCCCGCCGCCCGAGGACGGTCCGGCGGAGGCGCTGATTTCACACAGGCTCCCCTTCGCCAGCCCGCCGTCGGTCGCTGCGTCGAGCCACGGAATGCCGGTCGGGACGCGCTCAATTTCGGGTTGCTTGTCGAAATCGACAGCGCCGGCAGCCCCGAATTTTTCGCCCAGCTCGGCGCGGAGGCCGGCTAGAATTTCGGCGTTCGGTGACGGAGATTTCCGTCCCGCTTCGGCTGTGGCGTTCGCGTTCGTGTCCTGAAAAAATTCGGATTTGGCTTCAGGACTTTATACTGAATATTTGAACAGTATTCAAGCGGAAAGTTTCAGCCACGCCAAAAACTCCACGTTTCCATCCGTGCCCTGGATCGGCGATTCCACCAAGCCGCGCCATTCCACGCCTTCAGTTTCCCCTTCGACGAATCGACGGATTTTTTCGACGGCTTCGTCGTGCAACTCCGGTTCGCGCACGATCCCCCCCTTCCCGATTTGCTCCCGTTTCAGCTCGAACTGGGGTTTGATCAGGCAGATTAAATCCGCTTCCGGCTTCATGACAGAAAAAGCCACAGGCAGGATCAGCGTCAGCGAAATGAACGACACGTCGATGACAACGAGGTCGACTTTCTCGGGAAAATCGGCTGGGTCGAGATGGCGGACGTTGACCCCTTCCCGGCTGGTGACGCGTTCGTCGTCGCGCAATTTCCAAGCGAGTTGATTCGTGCCGACGTCGTAGGCGTAGACGTGTTTCGCCTCGCGCTGCAGGCAGCAATCGGTGAACCCGCCGGTCGACGCGCCGATGTCGAACACGACCTTGCCTGCCGGATCGATTTCAAATTCGTCGAGTGCTTTCTCCAGCTTCAAGCCGCCGCGGCCGACGTATTTCGGTTTCGATTTCACGCGAATCTCCGCGTCTTCCGTGACGTTCATGCCCGGCTTCGGCGGGCCGCTCATCGACATGTTTTCGACCACAACTTCGCCGGCGAGGATCAGGCGTTTCGCCTGCTCGCGGGAATCGCAAAGCCCCCGCGCGACGAGGGCCTGGTCGAGTCGCTGTTTTTTCATGAGAGAAACAAATGAACAGGGTAGGTTCGGCAAATAAACCCTGTTGGTTCGAAAACCGCCGGTTGACCTCTGACTGTTATCTGAAAGAGTCCGGCATGCGACTTTTTCGATTGGAAAAAAATGAGGACGGCGAAACGGGACCGGTGTTGCACACGGACGCGGAAGCGCCGGATGACCCGGGACCGGATGAAGTGCGGGTGCGGATGCGGGCCTGTTCACTGAATTACCGGGATATCCTGATGAAATCGGGCGCTTCCGCTTCCGGAGGCGATGACCCGGTGATCCCGCTGTCAGACGGCGCGGGTGAAATCGAAGCGGTCGGATCGGAAGTGGCGGGATTCGAAACCGGCGATCAGGTGGCCCTGACATTTTTCCAGGACTGGAAGGGCGGGCCGTTCGATATGAAATACCACAAGGCAGCACGCGGTGGTTCGTGTGATGGCGTTCTGGCGGAAACAGTCTGCGTACCGGCGCATTCCGTGGTGAAGATTCCCGCGCATCTCGATTTTGCAGGGGCAGCCTGTCTTCCCTGTGCGGCGGTAACGGCGTGGCAGGGACTGTTCGAGCGAGGATCCGGGCCGGTTACCGCCGGGCAAACCGTGTTGTGTCTCGGCACGGGCGGGGTTTCGATTGTTGCCCTGCAACTGGCGAAAGCAGCCGGAGCGCGGGTGATCGTGACTTCCTCATCCGACGAAAAACTGGAGCGGGCGCAGGAACTTGGCGCGGATGAAACGATCAACTACAAGACCACACCGGACTGGGACAAAGCCGTTTTCGAACTAACCGAAAAACGGGGCGTAGATCACGTGATCGAAGTGGGGGGACCGGGAACGCTGGAAAAATCGATGAATTCGGTGGCGGCCGGCGGCCGGATTTCCCTGATCGGTGTGCTGACCGGTTTCGATCCGCCGGAGGCGAGCCTGTTTCCGCTGGTAACGCGGGCCGTGGACCTGGTGGGAATTTACGTGGGCAGCCGGGCGATGTTCGAGCGGATGAACGCCTTTCTCGCTGAGCACCAAATTCAGCCGGTGATCGACCGGGAATTTGAATTCGAGGATGCAGCGGCAGCCTATGAGTATTTGGAAAGCGGCTCCCACTTCGGGAAAGTGGTGATTCGAGTCTAGAGAGATTCGACGAGGGGTGAGATTGCAATTCCCTGCAGATTTGGTTGAGTAAGAGCGTGATTCTCGCTGATTTTCCCTCCGCCTATACGAACGCCCTGATCGGTGGCTGCCTGATTGGACTGGCCAGCCTGCTGGCGATGGTTCTCACGGGAAAAATTCCGGGGATTTCGGGTATTTTCGCAAAAGTCCTGAAACCGGTTTCCGGCGATTTTGCCTGGCGGGTGGTTTTTCTCATCGGCCTGGTGGTGACGGCAGGCCTGTTCATTTTCCTCCGGGAACCGGCGCCACCCTTCGAAATTCCGGGTGGAAGAAAGGCCTGGCTGTTCGGGATAGCCGGGCTGCTGGTCGGAGTAGGAACGCGCATTGGCGGCGGCTGCACGAGCGGTCACGGTGTTTGCGGAACGGCAGCCGGTGCGCGGGATTCGATCGTCGCCACACTCGTTTTCATGGCGGCGGCTGCCGCGACTGTTTTTGCGTGGAACACCCTGTTTGCCTCATGAAATCCAACGTTTCCCGACTGTTTTTCTTGTTTGTTGCCGGCGGCCTGTTTGGCGCCGGACTGGTGATTTCCGAAATGACAAATCCGGCCCGCGTCCTCGCATTTCTCGATTTTGCGGGCGACTGGGATCCGACCCTGGCCTTCGTAATGGCCGGTGCAGTTGCCGTCTTTGCGACCGGTCTTCTGATCCTGAAACGAAAACTCCCGGAACGAACTGCGGACTTTTCCGCCGAACCCATTTCGAAATCCCTGATCATCGGTTCCGCCATGTTCGGGATCGGCTGGGGACTCGGCGGACTCTGCCCCGGCCCGGCGATCGCGAATCTGGGCACCTTCGCGAAGGAAGTCCTGATTTTTGTCCCGGCGATGGCGGTCGGAATGCTGATTGCCCGGACCTGGAAAACGAGGGACTGAAAACGAACCACAGGGTTGGTTCAACGAACGAACCCTGTTGGTTCGTTTTCCCCGCGGATCGCAAAGATGTTGCCGTATCGATGCCGCGTTTCAGTGACGGATTGTTCGCGGGTCCAACGGGTCAATTCGAGTCGTCCGTTCGCCGAGACCGGTGCGTGAATCCAGTTCAGGCCGGACTCGTGAGCCGCCCGCAAAACCGAATCCGGAGGAATCGCGCCAATTGTCCGCAGGAATTCGGTTCCCCTCGCCAAATCGGGCAGGCGGGCGGCAAATTCGGCATCGGACTCGTCAGCCGGGCGGCTGATTTCGAGGGGGACACCGGTAATTTTCGCCGCTGCGATTGCAAAGGACTCCCCATGCTCGTCGTCGGTCGACAATCTCAGGATCACGCCCCGGGCCGGCCGGTATCGAAACACGTTGCTTTCGCAGAGCAGCCCCGCCGGATCATGCCCCGCCGAAAAATGATTTTCCCACGCTTCGCGGTAGCTCGTCTCCGCCCGGTCGCAGTCCGATTCGGCGCGATCAGTGAACCGCCGGAACAAGTTGACGTAATTCGGTCCGCCGGCTTTTGCGCCCGGACCAATGCAGCTTTTCTTCCAGCCCCCGAATGGCTGGCGCTGCACGATGGCCCCGGTGATCCCGCGGTTGATATACAGATTCCCCGCCCGGACCCGTTCCCTCCAGGCGGCGATCTCCGCTTCGTCGAGCGAGTGAATCCCGGCGGTCAGGCCGAACTCCACCTCATTTTGAATCTCCACGGCGTGATCCAGGTTTTCGGCGCGGATCAGCCCCAAAACCGGGCCGAAACATTCGGTTTGATGAAACCACGAGCCGGGCTTGACGCCGAGCCTGATCCCCGGTGACCACAGGCAGGGATCGTCGCCGATTTGCCGGGGCTTGAGCAGCCATTCCTCGCCCGGATCGAGCTGGGTCAGGGCGCGCAACAGGTTCTCGCGGGGTTCTTGAACCAGCGGAGTGACGATGCTTTTTGGATCGTCGGCGGGTCCGACTGCTAGGCTTGCCGCGGCATCCCGCAATTGCCGGCGGAACATTTTTGCCCGGAATGACCGAAGGCCGACCGCGCCAAATCACGGGCCGCCAGTTCGCGATCGGACAACGCCGAAACGACGATGCCGTTTTTCCCGCTCGTTTCGGCAAACAGGTTGAGGGAGGG
>JABDJT010000399.1 GCA_013003335.1 Verrucomicrobiales bacterium
CGACGATTCTCGAATTGGCCGGAGTGGATTATCCCGAAGGCGATTTTGAAAATGGCCGCAAGCCGTTGCCGCTGGACGGGATCAGCTTTGTGCCGGCCCTTCGCGGCGACGAATCTGCCACCGGCCATGAGGAGCTGTTTTTCAGTGTACCGGCGGGGGAAGCCGTCCGGATCGGGAAATGGAAACTCGTAAATCCGAGGCGTGACCGGCCGTGGGAATTGTATGATTTGGAAGCCGACGGAACGGAAACAAAAAACCTCGCCGGGGAATTCCCGGACCGGGTGGAACAGATGGCGGAGGCGTTCAGGAAGTGGAAGAAAGAAGTGGGCGATTGATTTTCCGATAGAAATCCCTCAAAACGGGGAAAATGTGCGAGATACATCGTTCAGGAGAAAACACATCATGAGTCAGAATTCACCAAGTGTCGGGATTATCATGGGCAGCCAGTCGGACTGGCCCACCCTGGAGAAATCGGCCCAAACCCTCGAAGATTTCGGTGTCGATTGGGAATCCAAAATCGTCAGCGCCCACCGCACGCCGAAGCTTCTCTACGATTATGCCGGTTCTGCCGCGGATCGCGGCCTGAAATGCCTGATCGCCGGAGCGGGCGGAGCTGCCCACCTGCCCGGGATGGCCGCCGCGCTCACGACGCTTCCGGTTTTAGGCGTGCCAATCAAATCCCGGGTCCTCAACGGAGTTGATTCTCTTCTTTCTATCGTGCAAATGCCGGCTGGCATTCCGACGGCGACTTTCGCGATCGGAGATGCCGGTGCGGTGAACGCCGCGCTGTTCGCGATAGCGCAGTTGGCCGCGGCAGGTGACGAGGATCTGGCAAAACGGTTGGCGGAATTTCGGGAGAATCAGCGGGAGAAAGTCGAATCCACGGACCTCCCTCCCCTTTCATGAATCCCGGAGACGGAACCTGGATCGGCGTGCTCGGCGGCGGACAACTCGGGCGGATGCTGGCCCTTGAGGCCCGGAGAATGGGTTTCAAGGTTTTGAAATGGACCGGCGGCGATACCTCCGGCGCTGCACACACGGCGGATCTGGTTTTCGAGGAACCGTTCGACGACGAAAATGCCCTGAGCCGATTTTGTGAACAGGTCGACGTGGCGACGGTGGAATTTGAAAATGTTCCCCGCGGCCTGCTCGAGGAAGTGGAAAGCCGAATGCCGTTGATGCCCGGCTCGAAAGTGGTGGCGACCTGCCAGCATCGGGAGCGCGAAAAGAAGTTTCTTTCGTCCAACGGATTTCCCTGCGCAGGATTTGAGTTGGTGACTGACGCCGATCAGCTCACGAAATTTATGGGAGGCATGCCAACCGGCGTTGTCCTGAAAACGGCTGAATTCGGATACGACGGGAAAGGCCAGCGAATGATCTCCGGCGAAACCGATGCTGCAGAACTTGGCGAAATTTGGGAGACGTTCGATTGCGACCGCGCTGTGGTGGAGGAAAAGATCGATCTCGTCGCCGAGCTGTCCGTCATTGTCGCGCGATCCGGAAGCGGCGAAGTGGTCTGCTTTGATGCCGCCGAAAATCAGCACCGGAATCACATCCTGGACGTCTCGATCGTACCGGCTCGACTTGATGACGACCTGCTCCGGCAGGCAGGCGAAATGGCCGTGGAAGTTGCCGCCGCGCTGGATTACATCGGTGTGCTGGGCGTGGAATTTTTCGTTTCCGGTGACGGCCGGCTCCTGATCAACGAGTTGGCTCCCCGCCCTCACAATTCAGGCCATCACACACTCGACGCCTGCGCAACGTCCCAGTTTGAACAACAGGCGAGAGCCATCACGGGATTGCCGCTGGGAAGCCCGCAACTCGTGCGGCCGGCTGTAATGCTGAACCTGCTCGGGGATCTCTGGCCCGATCCCACCACCCCGCCGGACTGGACACCGGTTCTCAAAACGCCGGGCGCAGCGCTGCATCTCTACGGGAAGTCCGAAGCACGACCCGGCAGGAAAATGGGCCACGTGACCTTCACCGCTTCGACTCGCGACGAAGCGCTGCGAATGGCGGCGAAGTGCCGCGAACAATTCGGATTGCCGTCGATTCTTTCGTAGGACGGCTCTCCAGAGCCGTCAGAGCTGGATCGGACTACGGAGAATCGGCCGTGGCAAATCAGACGGCTCTGGAGAGCCGTCCTACGTTCGAGTAAAAAAACGATCCAAAAGGGTCTGTTTGGCGAACGAACCCTGTTTGATCGAAAACAGGCGTTTTCATAAATCACCAACTGCAATTTTGGTCCGTTTTCCGGTATTTGGTCTATCTTTTGACCTGAAAAAGCGTGAAAATCGTTACTTTTCATCAAAACAGGTCGAATTTCGTTTGATTCGACTTTAACAATCGGCAAAATTCAACGAATTCGCCTTAACTTTGCTTTTTTAGACATGGCAACCAAAACAAAATCCTCCCGCAAAACAAAACCGCAGCCGGACATGGATGGCGCGCAGGCGCTGATCAAAACGCTTGATGAGCTCGGGGTCGAGTATGTCTTCGGATATTCCGGGGGTGCCGCGCTTCCGATTTTCGATGCACTGGAAACGGTGAAAACGAAAATGAAATTCGTTCTCACCCGCCACGAGCAGGGTGCCTGTCACATGGCTGACGGCTACGCCCGCGCCACCGGGAAACCAGCCGTGGTTCTCGTGACCTCCGGCCCGGGTGCTGGAAACACGATCACCGGAATCATGACCGCGCAGATGGATTCGGTGCCGATGGTCATCATCACCGGCCAGCAGGTGACTTGGATGCTGGGGAAAGACGCTTTCCAGGAAGCGGACATTTTCGGAATCACCATCCCGGTGGTGAAACACAATTACCTCGTCCGCGCGACGAACGACCTGCCGCGGATCGCGCGGGAAGCATTTCATATCGCCACGACGGGCCGGCCCGGTCCGGTTTTGATCGATGTGCCGAAAAACGTTAGCCAGGATCCGTTTACAGGTGATCTCGATGCGGAGATCGATCTGCCGGGTTACCAGCCGGACCTCGCCTTCGATATCGACAAGGACTCCGTGGAAGAAGCAGCACGCTTGATCAACGCTTCGAAGCGGCCGGTGATTCTGGCCGGTCACGGTGCGATGATCGCCGGGGCGGAAAAAGAGCTGATGGAGCTGGCCACGAAATTGAACTGCCCGGTGACCTCGACGTTGCTCGGAAAGGGTGTGTTTCCCGAAAATCACCCTCTTTCTCTCGGCATGCTGGGCATGCATGGCACGGCTTACGCGAACAAGGCAATGGTCGAGTGCGACCTGATCCTGAACATCGGCTCACGTTTCGATGACCGGATTATCGGGCAGGCGGACAAGTTCGGCGCGAACGCAAAAATCGTGCACATCGATATCGATCCGTCTGAGATGAACAAGATGATCTGTCCGGACGTCGAGATCGTCGGCGATGCCCGTGCGGCACTGAAAAAGCTGAACCCGAAAATCGAAGCGCTCGATACCGAGACCTGGATTGCGAAGCTCGACGGCTACAAGAAAAAGTATCCGCTCGCGTATCCGAAACAGGGCGGCCTGCGGATGCAGAAAGTGCTCGATGAAATTTACGACCTGACCGACGGCGAAGCGATCGTGACAACGGACGTCGGCCAGCACCAGATGTGGGCGGCGCAGTTCTACCGGAACAGCGAGAGCTGGAAATGGATCAGCTCCGGAGGTGCCGGCACGATGGGCTTCGGCTTCCCCGCAGCGATCGGTGCGCAGTTTGCCAAGCCAAAAGAAACGGTCATCGCGGTTTGCGGCGACGGTGGTTTTCAAATGACGCTCTGCGAAATCGCCACGGCCTGCATTCACAAGCTGCCGGTGAAAATTCTCGTGCTGAACAACAATTACCTTGGGATGGTTCGCCAGTGGCAGGAATTGTTTTTCGATAATCGCGAAAGCGGCGTCGACCTCGAAGGCAATCCCGATTTCGCCAAGCTGGCAGAGTCATACGGCTGCAAAGGCATCACCATCAAGCGTCCCGCCGACGTGCGGAAAAAGCTGAAAGAGGCACTCGATTACAACGACGGTCCGGTTCTGATCCACGCCGAATGTGTGAAGACTGACAACGTGTTCCCGATGATTCCCGCCGGGGCCGCGCTCGAAGACATGCTCACCGAACCGCCGAAACACAAGATGGCGAAACCGGTCGGCTCGACCTGATCCAATCTCGCTCAGGCCGAAAACTTGAATCTGAAAACATTTACGAAAATGGCAACGAAACAAAAAATCACCACGGCGGACAAGAAGCCGAAACCGCGCCCGGACATCATTGGTGGACACACCCTTTCGATGTACGTGAACAACCAGCCCGGCGTGCTGATGCGCATTTGCCAAGTGTTCGCGCGCCGCGCCTACAACATCGACTCGCTCGTCGTGTCGCAGGGACGTGACCCGCGTTTCTCGCGGTTGACGCTTGGGATTTCCGGCGATCCGGCCGGGCTCGACCAGATCATTTTGCAATGCCACAAGCTCGTCGACGTGATTCACTGCTTCGAGCACACTCCGCAGGACGCTGTCGTGCGCGAGTTGGCCCTGATCAAGGTCATGGTCAAAGGTGCCGAAAAACGGACGGAGGTTCTGCAAATCGTTGAGCATTTCGGCGGCAAAACCGTCGATCTCACCGAGAAATCGATGATCATCCGCGTCGAAGGCGCCAGCGACAAAGTCGATGCAGCCATTCGCCTGCTGGTGAATTACGACATCGTCGAGACCGTGCGGACCGGTAAAGTTGTGATGGCTCGTGGCGAACAGGCGACGTGATTCCGCCGTCACTCCGCCGCGAGATACCCGATCAAATCCAACACCTCATCCCTTTCCAGCCCGTAAATTAATCCCGGTGGCATCGTGGAAATATTCGGGCCGGCCGGATTGCGATACTTGTCTGCGATGACGCGGCTCGGGTGGAGGATCGATTCGAGAATATCGGACGGGCCGAAGCGATTCGCGATGCTTGTCAAATCCGGCCCGAGAAACGCGCGGGCACTGGCCCCGTTGCCGGCTTTCTTGTGGCACACGGCACACTGGCCTTTCACGTAGGCAGCCTCGCCCCGCTTCAAATCGCGGCCGGAAACATCAAGGTTCGCGAAATCCTCCATCGTCCAGGCTTTTACGATCTCCGTCGGCGGAGCCGCGGGCGGCGTATCTGGTTTTGGTTGCTGAGGTGGGATCAGCTCCGCAAATTTCGATTTTTCCTCCTCCGAAAGCCGCGCCACGAACTCTTTCCGCAGCGATTCGCCCGCACGAATCCACCAACGACCGCCCGCGAACGAATCGAATTTTTTGAGGCCTTCGAGATAGCGGTGGCGGTCGTCCGTCGTCCAGAAATCGTCCTCGAGATATCGCAAAAACATCAGGTAATGCGACCAGTCACGCGAATCGTCCGAGGCATCCAGCAAATCCAACGTCGTGCCGAGAACCTTGTCCGATCGGAGATACACGAGAATTTCGCACAGCTCATGATTCACGTCCTGCAGGTCGTGCGGGAAAAGCGGCTCCAGCGCTTCGCGCAGCATTTTCTTCTCGGCGTCGGTCGGTTCGCCGAGCCGGATGCAGGCGAGTTGGATCGCGCGAAGTCGAGTCAACAGGGTTTGACTACGCTGCGCTCCGTCCAACTCATCCAATCGACTTTGTCGATTTGGTTTCGGTTGTTCGGCGAACGAACCCTGTTCGATCGTTTCGGCGAGGATTTTTAAAATCGGCCCACGATCCGATTCTTCGCCAACGCGGGCCAGTGCCATCAGTGCCCAGGGATTTTGAGATTTCAACGCGGCGTCCCGCCACTGGTCCGGCGGACTGTTTTCCAAACCCAGCCTCATTCGAAACCGGACGTCGCGATCTTCGTTTTCCAGATTTGGGAGGTATACCTCGACCGGATCGATTTTGATCTCCCATTTTGAATCGCTTTTGCGAACAAATCCGCCGTCCGCAACTGACGCTCCCGCCTTTTCCGCAAAGTCAGCGTTTTCATCCGGTTTCCCCGCCCACCGCACCCGATACAAGGCGCTCTGCGTCCGTCTGCCCCCCGTTGTGAACCACAT
>JABDJT010000060.1 GCA_013003335.1 Verrucomicrobiales bacterium
TCTCAGGGAGGGTGCCAATGGTGAGGTAGACGTCGTATTCGAATTCGAAGCCGGGCGTGATGACGATTCGCCGGATCGGCGCGACGTAGGAGCAGGCTCCTTTTTGACCGGCCTTTCCGAACCGGTAACAGGTAATCGTGTCCACACCGGGAACCAGCACGCCGATTCCGCGATTGTTCCCGTCGAGGTAGGCGACCCAGTGATTGTGAATCTTGTGGCGCTCGTTCGGCCAGCCGGGCTGGTATTGATGCGGGGTGGTTTCGCCCGGTTTGATAAAAGCGAGATTCGCAAAATCGGCATTCACGAATACGGCGGGGAGTTCCTGGTCGTGGATCGGGTGCTCGTTCTTGCCGCTGTATCGCATCGTGAAATGAATCTTTGCCACCGGGCCGTGCAGGGTGATTTCCTCCTCGAAAATTACGTCCTCGATGTCCGTCCCGCTGGCCCAGTGCTTCGGAAGCGATTTGGCGAAGACGCGATTTTCGGTGGCTTGAAATTCGATGATTTTGGCACGTTCCCCCTGCCAGCCGCCGGCCTGGACCGGGTTCCAGCGCCACGGTTTTTTGTTCCAGTGTGAACCGTCCTGTTTCCCGTACCAGGATTGCTGGACGTAGCGGCCGAGATCATGGCGGTTCAGGATGTTGCGATCGACCGCGCTTTCGGAAAACCAGCCGATACCGGCCCCGGCAGTTTCGTTCACGCCGATCCGGATGGTGCCGTTGTTCAAATAGGTCCACTTTTCCTGCGCGACGGCGGAAAGAGCGGCAAACAGCAGGCTGAAAGTCAGGGAGAGTCGGATCATTTCTCCCCGAGCTACGACCGGACGACGAGTTAAATCAAGTCCTCGCGAAGGGCCTTGGCCACGGCACCGGTGTTCGTGTTCACGTGCAGCTTCTCGTAAATGCTGCGCATGTGGGTGCTGACGGTGTGGAAACTGATGTCGAGTTGATCGGCGATTTCTTTCTTGATGAGACCGTCGGCCATAAGGCGGAGGATTTCCTGTTCGCGATCCGTCAGCTTGTAATCATCCGCCGTGGCGGAGCTGGGCTGTCGGCCGCTGGCGCGAAACACTTCGAGCACACGCTTGGCGACTTTCGGCGTCATGGGAGCACCGCCGTCGGCGACCTGCTCAATGGCTTCGCCGATTTCCTCAAGACGGGCGGTTTTCAGAATGTAACCGGAGGCCCCGGCGCAAACCGCTTTGAAAATTTTCTCGGCATCATCAAACACCGTCAAGATCACAGCCCGGGAGTTGGGGCTTTTTTCACGGAGATGAGTGAGAGCGGAAATGCCGTCGATGCCGGGGAGCTGAACGTCGAGCAGAACCACATCCGGGGCCGGCTCGGCGTCGAGCGCGTGATAGGCGGCCTCAAAAGTTTCAAAACTGCCCGTGCAGGTCATTCCGTCGAGTTGCTCGATGCCGCGGGCGACGGTTTTGCGGAAGGCTTCGTTGTCCTCGACCAACCAGACGCGGACCGGGGAAGTGGATTTTTTCTGTTCAGTGCTCACGGGAGGATTTTAACGGAACCTGGAACGAAACGACAGTCCCACGATCAGGCTGTGATACGATTTCACAGGTGCCTCCGAGGCGCTCGGCCCGGTCGCCAATGTTGGAAATCCCGCGTCCGCCCGGCCTGCGTTCTTCGGGGTTGAAACCTTTTCCGTTGTCCTCGACGCAAATTTGAAACTGTCCGTCGTCGATTTTCACTTCGATTCCGACCTCCGTTGCGCCGGCGTGCTTGCGAATGTTGTTGAGCATTTCTTTGAACCCGAAAAAGCAGTGACGTCGAAATCGAAGCGATACGATCTGCTCGCTGAAATAACTCAGGTCATGGGTGAATTGAAAATCGATCTCAAACAACAGGCGGTTGGCCGCGTCCCGCATCTTCGTGATCAAATCCTCGAACGTCCGGTTGCCGGTATCGATCAGCCAGACGATGTCGCGCATGGATTCCGCGGTTCGTTCGGCCACGGCGTGAATTTCATCAAAATCCTGCCGGGCCTGCTCATCGAGATCGGGTGCGCCTCCCGCGATCTGGCTGGTGAGGGCGATCGAGCCGAGGTTGGAGCCGATGTCGTCGTGCAAATCCCGCGCGATCTGCGTCCGCAGCCGGGTCGTTTCGGCAAACCGGACCCGGCGCTGGCGAATCAGCGCAGTGATCGCAATCGCGAGTAGAACGATGAAAACCGCGGTCGACATCGCGGCCGTTGCGGTGAGAACCTCGGTGGTTTTGTGATTGCGTGCTTCGAGCAATTGCAGGCGTTTCAGGGTGGCTCCACGCCGTTTTTCGAGCAGGTCGAGATACTCGGGAAACTCCGCGAGTTTGTATTGGCTGGAGTAACCATCGACGAGAAATTCGGGGGCCCAGCGGGGAAATTCCTGGTCGATGAAGGAATCGCTGGCTTCGACCGATGCCCCGAGCGCGACGTTTTCGCCGTCGGAGTAGGCCTGCAATTCCGCGAGCGCGAAATTGGCGATCTGGCCGCGGCGCCACAGGCGATTGGCCCGGACCTGGATATAGCGGACACCGGTACCGCGGGCATCAAAAATCACCGGGTTGCCCTCGGGATTGGTGAAAAACCGGTTTTCACGGTCGAAAATCGCGATGTCCTCCCCGGTATTCGGACCGGCGGAAACCACGAAATTCTGCGGGAAGCCCATGCCGGGAACGTCGGCCATGTCTGTGGGG
>JABDJT010000454.1 GCA_013003335.1 Verrucomicrobiales bacterium
TCTCACCCTTCAACTCACCCAAAGCGCCCCGGTATACCGCCGGGGCGTTTTGTTTGGCACTGAATACCGGTCTAATCCGTCGCCCGGAGTTTCGGCAGGCAGTCGAGGCAGTATTCTTCGCCGTCGCGGGATGACACCCGGAAGTCCTGGTTGGGGTCCGAGAGGTCGGTTTTTCCACAGGCGTGGCATACGTGGAAGGCGTCCGATTCGCCGGTTCGGGTTTGGCTCTTGAAGCGTTCGCGGCGGACCGCTGCTTCGCCCCGATTCTTGATGTTCTGGAAAAATGTCGGCACGAAAACGAGGAAATAGGGAATGAAGCCGGGGATCACCACGAAAATCGCGATCGGAGCCATGACCACCATCGCCACGATCATTGCGACATCGATGAGTGCGAGCCATTTCACTTTGACCGGGATCAGGAAAAAGAGCCGGAACTCGTAATTCGGGAACAGGGTCGCGAAGGCGATAAACATCAGCATGTAGAGAAACACGCTCATGATTGAGCCCAGTCCGCCGCTGGCGAAGGATAACAGGAAGCCGGTGACAGACACCAGGAACAGCGTTGCGGCGGCGAACACATTGGCCCGAAAAACGCCCCATGCGCTTTCCAGCGAGTCGCTGATCAGCCAGAAAATCAGCACTCCGAAAATGATCCAGATGAAGTGCATCGAGAACGGCACGAACATCCAGGTGAAAATCCGCCAGACCTGGCCGCTCAGGATCGCCCCGGCGTTCATGTCGAGCGAACTGATGATCTGGCTGTTCGGCATAAAGGAGAGAGCCCAAACCGCCAGCTGGAATGTGGCAATCCAGCGCAACAGGCCGGGGATGGCCAGTTTGCCGAATTTTCGCTCTGCCGCGGACAGGATTCGTTCGCCGACCTGGTGAATTGTCGTCATTGGGCGGAACTGTGGCCGGAATGCGCCCGTCCCGCAACTGCGTAGCCGCTTTTCCTTTCGGAAAATCCCGATTGGGGGGATAGTTCGATCATGCTAACGGTCACCAAACCCGGACCGACCCGCCGCACGGCTCTGAAAGCCGGTGCTCTCGGCGCCCTCGGTTTCACCGCCGCAGATTTTCTCAAGCTGAAAGCCGCTGGAGCCGTCAAAAAGGGAGCCAGCGATAAATCTGTGATCCTGATCTGGCTGGACGGTGGTCCGAGCCAGTTTGAGACCTACGATCCGAAGCCGAACGCGCCGAGCGAATACCGCGGCCCGTTCGGTGACATCCGGACCAACGTTCCCGGCATCCGCTTTTCCGATATGTTGCCACTGCAGGCGAAGCACGCCGACAAGATGGCCGTGATCCGTTCCTGTGCGCATACGACGGGTGATCATTTTGCAGCGGCTCACTGGATGCTCACCGGCCGGTTCGGCAGCACCTCCGTCGACAAGGCGCAGAAATCGCCTTCGATCGGTTCCTGTGTTGCCAAGCTCGCAGGCCCGAAAGCGAAAGGTCTGCCACCGTATATTGGACTTCCGGCAGCGGAAAGCGTGTATTTGTATCCCGGTTACCAGGGGGCAGCCTACCTCGGCGGCGAATACGAGCCGTTCCAGGTGAACATGAAGCAGAAATACCTGGCAGCGAATTCCAAGGTGGAAATCAAGCCGCCGCCTTTCCTCGACGGCCTGGAGTCGGCACAGGACCGGATTTCCGGACGGGCCAGTCTTTTGCAAAAGCTCGACGGTTTAAACCGCGAAATCGATCACACCGGTTCCATGGAAAACATGGATATCCACCAGCAGAACGCGATCGAAATGGTCCTCGGCAGCAACGCCCGGGAGGCCTTTGATATGGAGAAGGAGGATCCGAAACTGCGGGACAGCTATGGGCGCGGACCATGGGGTCACTACACGTTGATGGCCCGGCGACTGGTTGAAAACGGCGTCCGGTTTGTGACGGTCGATATGCCGCACTGGGACAACCATTCGAAGATCAAGACCGCGATGGAAACTCGATTGCCCGTGCTCGACCTGGCGGTGAGCGGGCTGATGCAGGATTTGTCCGACCGTGGTTTGCTGGACGAAACGCTCGTGGTGATCATGGGCGAATTCGGTCGCACTCCGAAATTGAACCAGGGGCAGCCCGGAATTCCGATTCCGGGCCGCGATCACTGGGGCCAGTCGATGAGCGTCATCATGGCCGGAGGCGGCATCAAGGGCGGGCAGGTTGTCGGGGCCACCAACAAGCTCGGCGAACACCCGATCGAGCGCCCTCTCACTCCCGCCGATGTGCTCGCAACGATTTATCACGTGCTTGGAATCGAATGGAAAAGCGTCTTTCTGCCCGATTTCACCGGCCGACCGATCCCGCTGCTCGACGGCGGATCCGTGATCGACGAAATTGTTTGATCGCAGTCTCTCACGAACGAACAGGTCTCGGTCGGCAAACGAATTTTTCTGGATCAAAATGCACCAAATCTTGCAAGCAATGGTGCGATCCAGCGTCCGTTGACACGGGGTGTCACATTGACGACAATAAACTTTGTATATCGCAACCTCAGGAAATGGAATCATGAAAAAATTTTCCCTGTTTTTGGCTCTTAGTCTGCCATTCCTCTCTGCAATCAGCTCGCAGGACGAACTGTCTCCCGGATTGAAAAAAGCGCCTCTGAAAGCGAATGCCGAGCCGTATGACGGTCCACTGTTTGAAAAACTGCCGCCCTCCAAAACCGGGCTGGAGCACAGCAACCCGATCCTCCCGGATCACCCGATGGCCCGGGTGTATCACTCCAGCTCCGCTTGTGCCGGAATCGCGATCGGGGACGTCAATTTGGATGGCAAGCTCGACATTTTCTCCGGCAACGGCCCGGAGAAAAATTCGCTTTTTCTGGGGAAACCGGATGGAAATGGCCTGGAATTTGAAAACGTGGCCGCAAAGTTCGGGCTCGAAGGAGAGGAACTGGAGTGGGCGACCGGAGTTTCCCTGATTGATATTGATAACGACGGGGACCTGGACATTTACATCACGAATTACGATTTCGAAAACCGGCTGTTCATCAATCAACTCAAGGAAACCGGGAAGCTGGGATTTGTCGACAAGGCAGCGGAGTTTGGCGTCAACGTCGTCGATGGCTGCGTCATGCCGGCTTTTGCCGACTACGATCGTGATGGTGATCTTGATCTCTACATCCTGACTCACCAGGTTTACCGCGCCAACGGTCGACCGGCGGAACCGATTGCGATTATCGAGGAAAACGGTGAATACGATGTCGCCGAGAAGTGGCAGCGCTGGTTCCGGGTGCAGGAGGAACGCCGGGAGGATGGCGCCTTTCAATACACCGAGGTGGGTCGCCCGGATTACCTGTTCCGCAATGACGGCGGAAAATTTACCGAGGTGACGGAGGCCGCCGGAATCACAAAAGGCAAACACTGGGGGAATTCATCGACCTGGTGGGATTACAATCACGATGGATGGCCGGATTTGTATGTCGGGAATGATTTTTCCAGCCCGGACTATCTCTACCGGAACAACGGGGACGGCACCTTCGACGAGATTTCCAAGGAATCGCTTCGGCACTCCACCTGGTTTTCGATGGGAGCGGTTCAAACGGATCTCAACAACGATGGACTCACTGATTTCGTCCTGGCAGATATGCTTCCGACTTCTCACTACATGCAAAAGGCATCGATGGGTTCAATGGGAGCCCGCCTGGAGAATTTGAAATATGTGGACGGCGCCCGCCAGCTGATGCGCAACGCCGTTTACATCAACACCGGAACCGACCAGTTCCTCGAAGGGGCGTGGTTGTCCAATCTCGCCATGACCGAATGGACCTGGGCGATTCGCAGCCAGGATTTCGACAACGATGGCCTCAACGACGTGTTCTTCACCAACGGCATTCCGCGCCAGTTCAACCACTCCGACCTGCCGAATCTGGAGCATGAAGACCTGGTCGGGCGTACGCACTGGTCTCACTATAAGGGCACCGAGGAACGTCGCGAACAGAACCTGATGTATCGCAACAAGGGCGGTTTCCAGTTTGAAGATGTCAGCCGGAAATGGGGCGTCGATCACCTGGGCATGAGCTACGGTGCTTCCACGGCCGATTTTGACGGCGACGGCCGACTGGAATTGCTCGTGTCGAATCTGCAGGATCCGCTCAGTTTTTACCACAACCGCGAACAGTCCGGGAACCGGGTCGTTTTTGATTTCGTCGGGACGGACAGCAATCCGTTCGGGATCGGCGTATCCGTGACATTGAAGGCCGGGGACGAAACTTTTGTGAGACAGCTTTTTCCGGCGGGCGGATTCCTCGACGGGGATGACACCATTGTCCATTTCGGCCTGGGCGAACACAAGACCCTCGACACCGTTTCAGTCGAATGGCCATCGGGGAAAAAGCAGGTATTCCGCAATCTTGAAGCCAATCATCTCTACACCGTGACCGAGCCAAAAGGCGACGGCCCGGCGAAATCAAAGCCGATCGAGAGCCGGAAACCGGAAAACACCTTGTTTGAATCTTCAAAAGCGCTCGACGGTTTCACCCACGTGGAACTCGAGTTCGACGATTTTGTGCGCCAGCCGCTCCTGCCGCGGAAGATGTCGCAACTCGGGCCCGGCCAGGCCTGGGCAGACGTGGATGGCGACGGCGATCCGGATTTCTACCTGGGTGGTGCAGCCGGCCAACCCGGTCAGCTTTTCAAAAACCACACCAAGCCCGGAGCAAAACGGATCGATTTGCTTCCCGAGCCCGTTGCCGCTTTTGCCGATGACGGCATGTTTGAAGACATGGGCTGCCTCTTTTTCGACGCCGACAGTGACGGTGACCTCGATCTTTACGTGGCGAGTGGCGGGGTCGAATCCGCTCCCAACGGAAGTTCGCTTCGCGACCGCCTCTACCTGAATGACGGTTCCGGCAACTTCAAGCGCGCTCCGGAAAGTGCTCTGCCTGTAGTTCTGGAAAGCAGCAGTGTCGTAGCCGCAGCCGATTACGATCATGATGGCGACCTCGATCTTTTCGTCGGCAGCCGGTCTGTCCCGGGGGAGTATCCGCGCTCACCGAAGAGCGTTCTGCTTCGGAACGATGGCGGGAAATTCAAGGTTGTGACCAATCAGGCAGCCTCCGGTCTTGAAGAAATTGGAATGGTGACCAGCGCCATCTGGTCGGACGTGGATGGCGACGGATGGTCCGATCTTTTGGTGGCTCTCGACTGGGGGCCGGTGAAGGTTTTGCGGAACCGGAAGGGAAAACTGGAGATGGCCGCTGACGAGGATACCGGCTTCGCGGACATTCAGGGCTGGTTCAACGGCATCAACGGAGCCGACATCGACAATGACGGCGACATCGATTACGTCGTTACCAATCTCGGTCTCAACACCCAGTATCAGGCCTCCATTGAGCGTCCGGTCCTCGTTTACTATGGAGATTTCGAAGGCACAGGAAAAGCGAATATCGTCGAGGCGATCTTCGAAGAGGTGGACGGAAAAGTCGTTTGCTACCCTTTCCGCGGGAAAAGCTGCAGCACCCACGCCATGCCGAGCCTGAAAAGAATTCCGACCTACGAGCAGTTCGCCAAGGCGACTCTTCCGGAGATTTACGGGAACACCCTCGACAATGCGATTCAGTTCAAAGTGACCAATTTCAATTCGCTCGTCATGATCAACGACGGCTCCGGCAAATTCGATGTGAAACCGCTGCCGCATCTCGCCCAGATTTCGCCCTCCTTCGGCGTCACCCTGACCGATTTCAATCTCGACGGACGGGCGGACTGCTACCTCACGCACAACTTTTTCACGCCCCAGCCCGAGGTTGGCGCGATGGACAGCGGTCTCAGCCTGCTGCTCCGTGGCACCGGTGATGCGGCCAAACCGTTCGAGGAAATCTGGCCGAAAGAAAGCGGTCTTGAAGTTCCGGGTGATGCCAAGAGTCTCGCCGCGGTGGACGTCAATCTCGATGGCCTGAACGATTTCGTGATCGGGCAAAACGATGACGAGCCCCGCCTGTTCGTGAACAAGAGCGGTTCGGAAGAGGCCCACCCGATTCGAATCCGGCTTGTCGGAAAAGCCGGGAATCCCCGCGCGATCGGTGCCCGGGTGACCTTCGAAGTCGAAGGCATGCCGGCCCAAACCGCCGAGATTCGTGCCGGTGGAGGGTATCTCACCCAGGAAAACACCGACCTGATTTTTGCCGTTCCCAATGCCGCCGATGGAAAGAAAGCCGCTGTCAAGATCCGCTGGCCCGATGGTGCGGAGAGCGAGCAGCAGGTCGATGCCAAGGGCCGCTTTGCCAAATTGACCCGGGAAGGCTGAACAACGATTCAATCATGTTCCTCCGGGCAATCGCGATCGCCGGTCTGGCATGCGGACTGGCATTCGCGGATGAACCGCTCGTCGAATTCAATACCGATTTTCCGGGAGGAAATCTCCTTGTACAAGCTAACGAAGGTAAGTCCCCCGTGGTCGCGCCTGATCTGCGTGGAGGACGAGACTGGTTCTACTGGTATTTCGAGGCGAAAGCCAGCAAGCCGGGGCGGGTGACTTTCGTTTTCCCGGAAAAAGTGGCCGGATTCAAAAACGGGGCGATCGGGAACCAGGGCCCGGCCGTCAGCACGGATGGCGGGAAAACCTGGGCCTGGGCCGGTAGGGAAAACGTGCGGGAAAACGCATTTTTCCACGATTTTTCAAAGGCCGGGGAAACGATTCGCTACGCCGTTACGATCCCCTACACCGAATCCAATCTCTCCGAATTCCTGGAAAAACAGGCGGGCAATTCGCACCTGCAAACCGGCGTGTTGACCCAAAGCAACGAAGGACGCGACGTCGAGCTGCTCGAAATCGGACAACGGAGAGACGGCCGGCGGCCGGTCATCGTGACGGCCCGGCATCACGCGGTCGAAACGATGGCCAGCTACGTGCTGGAGGGATTCCTGGCTGAAGC
>JABDJT010000471.1 GCA_013003335.1 Verrucomicrobiales bacterium
TTTTAGGAATCCTTCACCTCACCCAGGCCTTCGTGGAAATCGCGGCCGTGGGTCGTTTCGTTGACGTATCCGGCACGGATCACGAAATCCCCGAATTTCTCGCCGTCCTCGCGATTTTTTGCGTAATCAGCAATCACGGGCCGGAGAGTTTCGACGATGTTTTCGGAAAGCACGGATTCCTTGTAGAGCTTGTTGAGCCGGTCACCGATGAACCCGCCGCCGAGATAAATGTTGTATTTCCCGGGCGCACGTCCGACGAACGCAATTTCGGCGATGTAGGGCCGGGCGCAGCCGTTCGGGCAGCCGGTCATCCGGATGGTGATGGCATCGTCCCGCAGCCCGTGTTCCTCGATGATTTCCTCGAGTTCGGTGATCAAATCGGGCAGGTAGCGCTCGCTTTCTGCGAGGGATAATCCGCAAGTCGGCAACGCCACGCAGGCCATCGAATTGAGCCGCAGACCGGTCGCTTCGTAGCTGTCTTTCAGGCCGTGTTTTTCCAGAAGTTCCTCGATCGCAGGCCGGTCGTCCGGCGCGATGCTGCCGATGATCAAATTCTGGTTCGCAGTAAGCCGGAAATCGCCTTTGTGGATTTTCGCGATCTCGCGCAGGCCGGTCATCATCGGGTAGTCATCGGTGTCCTTGACTCGACCGTTTTGGATGAAGAGGGTGAGGTGAAAGTTGCCGTCCTCATCCTGGATCCAGCCGTAGCGGTCGCCATTGTCGTCGAAGGCGAATTCTTTCGCCTCTTCCAACTTGTATCCGAGCCGGTCTTCCACCTGGTCCCGAAACCAGTCGAGACCGTGATCGTCGATCGTGTATTTCAGCCGGGCGTGGGCGCGATTTTTCCGGTCGCCGTGATCCCGCTGAACGAGTACGACTTTTTCCGCGACATCGACGGCCTGGTCAGGCGTGCAGAATCCCATGACCTGTGCGAGGACGGGGTAGGTGTCTTTTTTCCCGTGCCCCATCCCCATGCCGCCACCGACGGTGACATTATATCCGGTGATGTTTTCGTCTTCGTCCAAAATCGCGATGAACCCGAGATCGTGGGCGTAAATGTCGACGTCGTTGCTGGGCGGAACAGCGATGACGATTTTGAATTTCCGCGGCAGGTAATGCTTGCCGTAAATCGGTTCATCCTCCGCGTCCGGGGTGACCTTGGTTTTCTCACCGGTCTCGAGGTCGGTCAGCCAGATATCGTGATACGCCCGGGTGCGGGGTGTGAGGTGATCGCTGATTTCCTGCGCCAGTTCGAGGGCTTCGCCGTGGGCGGAGCTCTGGTGCGGGTTCGGGTTGCACATCACGTTGCGGTTTACGTCGCCGCAGGCGGCGATGGTGTCCATGCAGGCCTCGTTGATCTCCCGGATCGTTTTCTTCAGGTCTTTCTTGATGACCCCATGAAGCTGGAACGCCTGCCGGGTGGTGAGTTTCAGGGTGTGATTCGCGTAGGTGTTCGCGAGCTCGTCCATTTCCAGCCACTGCTTCGGCGTGCAGACGCCTCCGGGCACGCGGACGCGGATCATGAAGGAATAAGCCGGCTCCTGTTTCGCCTTGCGACGTTCGCGGCGGACATCACGGTCATCCTGCTGGTAAATTCCATGGAATTTCGTCAACTGCTGATCGTTCTTGGCGATCGCACCCGTCGATTCATCGAGCAGGCCCTCCACGATAGTTCCGCGGAGGAAATTGCTGACATCCTTGATCGTTTCGTTTTTATGAAGTTCCGACAAATCCATTGTTCCGTTCGATTCCAGTTCGCAGGGAGGGTAAATACGCCGTTAAACTTGCTTCCGGCACCTCGCATTTTCGCTTCCCTGCAATTGTTCCCTTGGGGGCGCGAACAAAGCACGGACGAATTGAAAAGCAATTCCTGTTCCACAGGGAGTGTGTCAGCGCACGCGAACCGGTAGCGGTTTTTGGCTTAGCTTTCGACGTCGTCTTCGACCTTCCACCAGTCCGCACCGCGTTCCCAGGGTTCCAGCGCTTCCGGGCCTTCTTCCCGGGACTCATCCCGCGCGAACTCGCCGGGCAATTCCCATTCCATTTCGTCTGACTCCGAATCAGCTGACGAATCAAGCAGGAGAGCCAGTTCATCCTGTTCCTGATTCTGCCGTTTTTCGCGCAAAACGATGTGCGCGAAGAAAATTCCAATGCCGGCGAGCACCCCGAGGATCAAACCCAGGAAAAAGACCGCCATGGTGTTTTCCGCTTCCACCCAACTCCCGACGCCCGACCCGAACGTGAATCCTTTGGCCTGGACAAAAAGGTCCAAACAAAGCAGACCGATGAGAAGAGCTCCGACGATCGTGGCAGCAGTGTGGAGAGGTTTCGCGAAGAACTTCATGAAAGTTTATCAAATCTGATACTCGCAGATGCTAATTGTATCTTTTTTGATAAGGAATAGCAATATTAAAATAGATTTTCGCCAAAGTTTTGTAAATTTCCGTTTTCGGTGTTTTTTCCGCTGCAAAATTTGTCTCCCTGAACCCCGCCCTCCTTATGACCAAAACTGAACGCGATTTTCTCCTCAAACTCCTCAATACTCCCAGCCCGACCGGTTTCGAAATCTCCGGACAGAAGGTTTGGGCGGCCTACAATCGAAAGCACGCCGATTCCGTGCAAAATGACGCCTACGGAAACACCTGGGCGGTCGTCAACGGAGCCAAAAAAGGCACCCCGACGGTCATGATCGAGGCTCACGCCGACGAAATCGGCTACATGATCAAGCACATCACCGACGAAGGCTTTCTCTACCTCGACCGGATCGGCGGAACGGACTGGGCAACCGGGCGCGGCCGGCGACTGACGCTTTTCGGCGACAAGGGCGAAATCCCGGGCGTGATCGGGAACACAGCGATCCACATTCGCGAGGATTTGTCGAAAGCTCCGAAAGTCCATGAACTGTTCGTCGATGTCGGCGCAAAGAACGACAAGGAAGTCGCCAAGATGGGGCTGCGGGTCGGGCATCCGGCGGTCTATTCCGATTCCGCGGAATTCTTCGGAAAAAATCACATCGTCGGGCGCGCGCTCGACAACCGGATCGGCGGCTTCATCATCTCCCAGGTTTTGAAACGTCTCGCCGCGAAAAAAGGTCCGGCGCCGGATTCCACCTGTGTCGCCCTGAACGCCATTCAGGAGGAAATCGGCGGGTACGGCGCAAAAATGGCCAGCTACCGGCTCATGCCGGATGTCTGTCTCTGTCTCGACGTCACCCACGCGACCGATTCACCGGGAATCGAGAGCAAGAAACACGGCAAGGTCGAGTTGGGCGGCGGCCCCGGCCTGACCCACGGAACGGCGAACCATCCGCTGGTGGTGGAACGGCTCATGGACGTCGCGAAAAAACAGAAAATCGATCTGCAGCACGAGGCGTCCTCCCGTTACACCGGAACGGACACCGATTCGATCTATCACATCCAGAGCGGCATCCCGAGCGCGCTCGTTTCCTTACCCCTTCGCTACATGCATTCCGTGGTGGAAATGGCAGACCTTGAGGACGTCGAAGAAGTGATCAAACTAATGGCCGGATTCGTCCACTCAGTGAAGAAGGGCGATTCCTTTGCGCACGTGGTGTGACCGGATCAATTGAAAGATGAACCCGGGAATCACGATTGCTCTGCTAATGGTCGTGTTCTGCGCCTACACAGCGTATTTCATCAAGTTTCGCATTCCAAAAACACCGGATCGCTGGCCCTTTTCCCTGCTCGAAGTCGTTGTTCTCTGGCTGATCACAGCCCATCCCGCTGCCCGCCTGGAATTCACCATTTTCGGAAAAACCCTGCCCCCGCTGGTTGCCTCGTTGGTGCCGGTTCTCCTGTTTGTCGTCGGCAGTTTTGGGGTTTGGCGGATCTGCCTGTGGGCCAAACGGCGGCGAACTGAGTGAACAGGGTAGGTTCGCCGAACCAACCCTGTTGAAACGAAACGCCCTCTACTTCTGCACGCCGCACTGGAATACGAACCAATCCGGATTCAGCGGGCCGAGGGCATCCTGCAGCTTGTCGAGTTCGCTTTGGGCGCCGTGGACTTCGACGCGAAACAGCTCAGAAATTCCGAGAGCCTGCTCCAGGAGCGGGCCGACATTGTCGAGGTGAGCCAGTACTCCTTCCGCGCCGACGTAGGCTTCGCGGCAGAAAATGACATCGTCGTTGATCGTGAAATCGTAGAACAGGCAGGCTTCCTCATTGCTGGTGAGTTCGACGAATCGGGGCAGCAGGGCCTTGAATTCGTCCACCTTGCCTTCGTTGGCTTTGAAATAGGGGTGGAGACTGACTGTCTGGGCGGAATCACTCATGGTTCGGCGATGTTTTCCTTTTCACCCCGAAGGTTCAAGTGTGAAATGCAGGGATCATGACCGACGCAGACCGGCTCGACACCATCACCGCTCAAATCCGGGAATTCCGCGATGCGCGGGACTGGAAGCAGTTTCACAATGCCAAGGACATGGCGACTGCCATCTCGATCGAGGCCTCGGAGCTTCTGGAAATTTTTCTCTGGCACAACGCGGAGGAAACAGAAAGCGCCACGGTGGAAAAACGGGACCGGATCGAGGAGGAAATGGCGGACATCGCGATCTATCTCGTGGAAATGGCAGACAACCTGGAAATTGACCTGATCGAGGCGATGAAACGGAAGCTTGCGCGAAACGCCGCCAAATATCCGGTGGAGAAAGCGAAGGGCAGCCACGCAAAATACAATGAATTGTGAGCCGGTTTGGCGATTGCGAGCGGCCTGAATTTGCGGCATACTTCTCCCGATGTCACGAAACGTCAGATTGACCCGAATCATCCGTGAAACCGGCGATGTCGCCTACGGATTGAGCAACCTGAATTTCCAGGATTTCCACTCACCGGAAGGTTGGACACCGGATATCAACGTCTACCGCTACTCGGACCGGTTCGAGGTCTGGGTCGATCTGGGCGGCGTGAGAAAAGAGGACATCTGCGTCGATGTGTTGTCGGAAAAACTGCGAATTTCCGGCCTGCGACAGCCCCCAACCCCGACTCGCGATGCATCCAGCCAATGCCAGCAGGTCATGTCACTGGAAATCCGGAACGGCCGGTTCAGTCGCGAAATTCATCTCTCCCGCGAAGTGGACCGGGACCGGGTCAGCGCCAGGCAGGAAAACGGGCTGCTCTGGGTGGTGTTGCCTTTCGCACAATCCGACGAAACCGAGCAAGATTGAGCCGCCCCGGTGCGTCTAATCGATTGTGCGGACGAACTGAATTTTTCGATTCCTGATTTGATGGAAGATTTTGAACAGCTTTTGGAGGATTCCTCGGAGGAAATCATCGAGATTTCGACCGGGGATTCTGATGATCCGATCCCGGAATGGCGGCGGGATATGCCGGAGATCATTCCGGTGATGCCGCTACGGGGCGTAGTCCTGTTCCCCGGGACGGTGGCTCCCCTCACGGTCGAGCGCTCGCCCAGCCAGAAACTGCTCGAGGAATTACTCCCGACCGGCCGCCTGCTTGGCCTCGTGACGCAAAAGGACGCCGAAGAGGAAACGCCCGGTCCGGACGGCGTCTACAATGTCGGCGTACTCGGGAATGTGCTGCGCATGATGCGCCAGGATGACGACACGGTCCTGGTTCTGATCCAGATCGTCGAGCGCATCCGCTTCACCGATTTCCTGCACATCACGCCGTATTTACGGGCGAAGTTCGAGATTCTCGAAAACGTGCTGCCGGTTCATTCGGACGAAATCTGGGAAGCCTCCCTCCGCAATTTCAAAGAATCCGCCACGCAATTGATTCTCGCGAACCCGAATATTCCGGACGAAGCCACCCAGGCCCTGAACGCGATCGAATCGCCTTCCGTCCTCACGGATTTTCTCGCGACCAATCTTTCCATCGAGCTGCCGCAAAAGCAGGATTTGCTCGAGGAAACAAACGTCCTCAAGCGACTCGAAGACGTCCAGAAAGTGATCAACAACCAGCTTCGCATTGCTGAATTGCAGCAAAAACTCCGCGACGACGTCGAAGAGGAATTTTCCGATGCCCAGCGCCGGGCTTACCTCCGCGAGCAACTGCGGGCGATCCAGCGGGAACTGGGTGAGGGCGACGGATCGGAAGAACAGGTCGTCGATTTGCGGGACCGGCTGGAAGACGCAAAGCTCTCGATGGAAGCAGCCGAGGTGGCCGAGCGGGAATTGAAACGCCTCGAAATCGTGCCGCCGAGCAGCCCGGAACACTCCGTGATCGTCAATTACCTCGAAACACTCGCCGATTTGCCCTGGGAAAAACTGAGCGAAGACCACGATGACCTCGTCCGCGCTCAGGAAATCCTCGACCGCGATCACTACGGCCTGGAAAAAGTGAAACGGCGGCTGGTCGAATACCTCGCCGTCCGCACCCTGAACCCGGACGGCAAGGGCCCGATTCTCTGCCTGCTCGGTCCGCCTGGCGTCGGGAAAACCAGTCTCGGAAAATCGATCGCCGCGGCTCTCGGGCGCGAATTTTCCCGCATCAGCGTTGGTGGAATCCGCGATGAATCCGAAATCCGCGGTCACCGCCGGACCTACATCGGCGCGATGCCCGGTCGCCTGATCCAGGAGATCCGCCGCGTCGGCACCCGCAACCCGATCATCATGCTCGACGAAGTCGATAAGATTGGAGCCGATTTTCGCGGTGATCCGGCGAGCGCCCTCCTTGAAGTGCTCGATCCGCACCAAAACGACAGCTTCGTCGATCGCTATCTCGATGTGCCGTTCGATCTCAGCCAGGCCATTTTTATCGCCACCGCCAACACGATCGACCCCGTGCCCGGCCCCCTCCGCGACCGGATGGAGGTTATCGAATTACCCGGTTACACCGAGGAGGAGAAAGTTCAGATCGCCAAGCGCTACCAGGTTCCGAGGCAGCTCGAGGAAAACGGCCTGAAAACGAAGCAGTGCAAATGGACCATGGCCGCGATCCGGAAGGTGATCGAGGAATACACCCGCGAAGCCGGTGTGCGGAATCTCGAACGGGAAATCGGCAGCGTCTGCCGGGCCGTCGCCGCGAAAGTGGCGGTGAATCCCAGGACCGAAATCAAGGTGACCCCGGAATATGTCGAAGAGGTGCTCGGCCCACCCAAAGTTTCCCGCGAAACGAAGAGCGGAGCCAGCTTGCCGGGTGTTGTGAACGGGCTCGCTTACACGCCTTACGGCGGCGAGGTGCTGAACATCGAAGCGATCCGGTTTCCCGGGAAAGGGAATCTCAAACTGACCGGCCAAATCGGCGACGTGATGCGCGAATCGATGGAAGCCGCCTTGAGCCTCGTCAAAAGCCGGGCCAAACAACTCGACATCGACTACGGGCACTTTGGAGAATTCGATACTCACATCCACGTCCCTGCCGGCGCCATTCCAAAAGACGGCCCCAGCGCCGGAGCTGCCATGTTCACCGCCCTCGCCTCGTTGTTTGCGGATCGAAAAGTGAACAAGAACATCGCCATGACCGGCGAAATCAATCTGCGCGGCGAAGTCCTGCCGATCGGCGGGCTGAAGGAAAAATCGCTCGGAGCCCTCCAGGCCGGCATCAAGAAAATCCTGATTCCACAGGGGAACGAAAAAGACATACCCGACATACCCGAATCCGCCCGGAAAAAGCTCACCATCATTCCCGTCTCCACCGTCGAGGAAGTGCTCGCGGAAGTCCTGCTGAAAAAATGACCCGAAACGAATCAACAGGGTCTATTTTCCAAACCAACCCTGTTGGATCGGAATCATGAAATTTCTCTCCGCCGCTTCCCTTTTTCTTTTCGCGTTCTCCGCCGCCGCGGAGCAGACCCACCCCAACATCCTGTTTCTTTTCACCGACGACCACGCTACCCAGGCCATCAGCGCCTACGGCGGTCCGCTCGCCAAAATTGCGCCGACTCCGAATCTCGACCGCATTGCGGAGGAGGGAATGCTGTTCAAAAAATGCTACGTCACGAATTCGATCTGCGGGCCGTCACGGGCTGTCGTGCTGACCGGAAAATATTCCCACCTGAACGGTTTCCGCAGTAATGGCGACACCTTCGATGGTTCCCAAATGACAGCACCGAAGTGGGTGTGGAAAGCGGGTTACGAGACGGCGATCATCGGCAAATGGCACCTGAAATCCGAGCCGACGGGCTTTGATCACTTCGAGGTGCTGAAAGGCCAGGGGCAATATTACAATCCCGGTTTGAACACGAACGGCGAGACGGTGAGACACACCGGTTACACGACCGACATCATCACCGACCGGACCATCGACTGGCTGGAAACGAAGTGGGACAAGGACAAGCCGTTCTTCCTGATGAGCCAGCACAAAGCCCCGCACGGTCGCTGGGAACCGGCCTTGCGGCATTTGGAATGGCTCGACGACGTTGAGGTTCCCGAACCGCCCACGCTCTTTGATGATTATTCCGGCCGGACCAAAGCCGCATCGCAGCACAAAATGGGCATCGCCGATCACATGGGCGATCACCGGCTGATGTTGAAATACTCCAGCAAACACACGCCGGAGCAGTTCAAGATCTTCGATGGGTATTTCCGTCCGCGAAACGAAGCCTTTTTGAAAGCGGACCTCCGCGGGAAAGAGCGGACGAAGTGGCACTACCAACGCTATATCAAGAATTATCTGCGCTGCGTCCGGTCCGTGGATGAAAACGTGGGCCGGTTGCTGAAATGGCTCGACGACAACGATCTCGCCGAAAACACGGTCGTGATTTACAGCTCCGACCAGGGCTTTTACCTCGGCGAACACGGCTGGTTCGACAAACGCTGGATGTACGAGGAAAGCTTTCGCACGCCGCTCATGGTCCGCTGGCCCGGCACGGTGGAACCGGGCAGCGTGAATGACACCGATCTCGTCTCGAATCTCGATTTCGCGCAAACCTTTATCGATATTGCCGGTATATCTGATCAGAAAAACATGCAGGGCCGCTCGCTCGTTCCCGTATTGGAAGGCAACACGCCCGCAGACTGGCGGAAAACGCATTATTACCATTATTACGAGGCCGGGGGCCACGGGGTGCCGGTTCACTTCGGTGTAACCGACGGCCGTTACAAGCTGATCCGTTTTCCCGATCCGAAGCTGGATGCGTGGGAGTTCTATGACCTGGAAAATGATCCGCAAGAGTTGGAGAGCGTTTACGGCGACGAGACGTATGCGGACGAGCAAACGCGATTGAAGCTCGAGCTCGCTCGGCTGCAGGAGAAATTCAAGGTCGATGAGTGATTCGGGCATCCGCCTCATCGCCGGGCTCGGCAACCCCGGCAGGCAATACGAGAAAACGCGGCACAACGTCGGGTTCGAGATCGCGGATGAACTCATTTCCAGCCGGGGCTGGGATTGGCAATTCGAGAAAAAATGGAAGGCGGAAGTCGCCCGGCAGGGCAGCGACCTGATTTTCGTAAAACCGCAGACCTACATGAATTTGAGCGGCGAATCGGTCGCGAAAATCGCGAAGTTTTTCAAAATCGAGCCGGCGGAAGTGCTGGTGATTTTTGACGATGTCGATCTGCCGCTTGGAAAGCTGCGTTTTCGAAAAAGTGGATCAGCTGGTGGTCATAACGGCGTGAAATCGATTATTCAATGTCTCGGGACCGACGGTTTTCCCCGCCTGAAATTCGGGATCGGCCACAGTGGCGGCAGCAAAAAAATGGTCGGCCACGTGCTCGGAAAATTTTCGCCGGACGAGAAAAATGAGTTGGAAAAAAACATGGCAAGAGCCGTCGAAGGTGTAAATTGTGCGCTTTCCCGCGGACTCGACGAGGCGATGAACTTGTTCAACCAGCGGGAGAAAAAGCCCAAACCGAAAAAGAAAAAAGCAGAAGAAAAATCCAACCCACCCGAATCGGACTCAACCGGCGAAACGCCGACCGAAGCTGATTCTGAAACCCCAACATGAAACGGAAATACGAAAGCATCTACGTCCTGAAACTGCAGGGCCAGGAAGACTCTGCCGAGGACCTCGTCGGCGAAATCAGCAAAGAGCTGGAAGGTGAAGGCGCCACCCTCGAACAAATCGACCGCCTCGGGAAACGCGAGTTTGCCTACGAAAATCACGACAAGCAAAAGCACGGTTTCTTCGTGCAGTTCCAGTTCGAATCCGATCCGGAAAAAATTAATTCCCTGAGAAGCAAGCTGGCACTGCATAAGGAAATCATGCTCCAGCACTACCGCCGCAAATAATTCCCGCTTCTTTCTGCTTTTTCGATCCGAATCACCCGGACCCGGCCCCGTGCCTGTCCGGGTTTTTCTTTTCCGGGACCTGAAAAAACGAACCAACAGGGTCCGTTCATCGAACCAACCCTGTTCGATCGTTTTTGACACCGGCGCGCCGCCGATTTAAGACTCCCTCCCCCACCATGCCGGAACGCATTGTCATTATCGGAGCCAACGGCCGTCTCGGCCGCGCCATCCTCGGTTTCTGCGAGGGCCGCTTCGAAGTCCTTCCGCTGATCAGCGCCGACTTGAACCTCACCTGGCCGGAGGAATTAATCCGCACGGTTCTTGAGCCGGAGGATTTCGATTTGCTTCTGACGACCGCCGCATTCAACGATGTCGACAAGTGCGAAGGCAATCCGGTGGCGGATCAAATCAATGGCGCCGCACCCGGGATCCTTGCAAAAATCTGTGCGGAAAAGAACGCCCGGATGATTCATTTCAGCACAAATTATGTGTTCGACGGCTCAAAAGCAGAGCCTTATACCGAGGATGATCCGGTTTGCCCGATCAGCGATTACGGTCGCAGCAAGCTGTTGGGCGAACAGGAAGTGCTCGGCGTTTCGGAGGACAACCTCGTGATTCGATTGAGTTGGCTGTTCGGCCCCGGCGATGAAAAAAATGAAGCCACACCCGACTGGGCAATTCGCCAGGCCGTGAAAAGTGACGCTGTCTGTATCGTCGAGGACTGCTGGGCCTCGCCCGGGTATACCCTCGATGTCGCCGAAGCAGTGATCGGTCTTTTTGAAAAACCCGACGTGAAGGGAATTCTCCATCTCGCCAACGAAGGCACCTGTAGCTGGAAGGAATTCGGCCAGCACTCGATCAACTGTGCCGATGAACTCGGGATTCCCGTGAAGTCGAAAACAGTCGGCGGAACGACACTCGAATCGATTTTCGGTCATTCCGGCCGAGCTCCGCGCCCGGTGCACGGTTCGCTTTCCAATGCCCGGTACGAAGCGCTGACCGGAAACCGGTTGCGAAACTGGGAGGACGCCGTCCGGCATTACGTGAAACACACCGTCGCGGCCCGCTATCTCGATTCGTAATTGGAAAATCTCATTCCACCGTTACCGTTTCGCCCCTTTTTCAAAAACCGAAACCGAACTTTGTCATGCGTATTCTAGTCACCGGCGGCGCCGGATTCATCGGATCAAATCTCGTCCACTTTCTCCTCGGCAAAGCCGGGGATGAATTCGGCATCGAGGTCGAAAAAGTGGTCAATCTCGACAAGCTGACTTACGCCGGAAACCCGGAAAACCTGGCTTCGCTGGAGGGGGATGACCGACACATTTTTGTCCAGGCGGACATCTGTGATGCGGAAAAAATCGCGCAGCTCTACGCCGATCACGATATCACGCACGTGATGCACCTGGCGGCGGAATCCCACGTGGACCGGTCGATTGACGCTCCCGAGGAATTCATCCTGACGAATTTCGTCGGCACCTTCCAGATGCTGCATGGCGCACGCGGTCACGTTGAAAAGACCGGGAAATCGCCCGATGATTTTCGCTTTCTCCACGTCTCGACCGACGAGGTTTATGGTTCGCTGGAAATGGATGACCCCGCCTTTTCGGAAACCACCCCCTATGCGCCGAACAGCCCGTATTCCGCTTCAAAGGCAGGCAGCGACCACCTCGCCCGGGCCTATTTTCACACTTTCGGTCTGCCGGTCGTGACGACGAATTGCTCGAACAACTACGGCCCCTACCAGTTTCCCGAAAAACTGATCCCGCTCATGATTGCGAAGGCCCGACGGGGCGAAAATCTTCCCGTCTACGGCGACGGATCGAACGTGCGGGACTGGCTCTACGTCGAAGACCACTGCCGTGGCCTGACGGCGGCGCTCGTGAAAGGTCGTCCCGGCGAGGTCTACAACATCGGCGGCAAGTGCGAGATGAAAAATATCGACGTTGTTCGGCACATCATTGAAATCGTGAACGATTTGCTGCCGGATGGCGAAACGCGAAATGCGGATGACCTGATCACCTTCGTCACCGATCGGCCGGGTCACGATCACCGCTACGCCATCGACTGCTCGAAAATCGAGGCGGAACTCGGCTGGGAACCGCAGGAGAATTTCGAAAGCGGCTTGCGCCAAACCATCGAGTGGTATTTCGAAAACGACGAGTGGATCAAATCGATCGAGGAAGGCACCTACCAGGGCGAGCGGCTCGGGAGCGTTTGAGCGAATCAACCCTGTTGGATCGAATTCGGCAAAAGTTGAAGTCTGCAGCAATGCAGACGAACGTATTGGTTTTCAGAAATGAAACGCCTTCATGTCGCCGCAGCGTCCTTGAACCAGATCCCATTGGACTGGGATGGCAATCGTGCGCGCATTGAAGCAGCTATTTCGGAGGCAAAATCGAAAGGCGTTCAGGTTCTCTGCCTGCCGGAATTGGCCATCACCGGTTATGGCTGCGAAGACATGTTTCTCGCTCCGGAAATGGGCCGGGCTGCGTTTGAATCCCTCCAAAAAATCGCGAAATCCTGCAAAGGAATCGCGGTGGCTGTCGGGCTGCCGGTGTGGTTTCAAAGTTCCGTTTTCAACGCCTCGGCCCTGATCGTGGACAAGGAGATCGTCGGAATCGTATGCAAACAGAACCTTGCCGGAGACGGCCTCCACTACGAGCCGAGGTGGTTCAAGCCGTGGCCGGCGGACGTGGTCGACTATCTGCAAACCGATTCGGAAGATGTGATTCCCATCGGAGACCTCGTTTTCGACCTGGGCGGCCTGCGGGTCGGTTTTGAGATTTGCGAAGATGCCTGGGTGGCGGAGCGACCCGGTTCCCGCCTCGCCCGGCGGGGCGTGGATTTGATTTTGAATCCCAGCGCGAGCCATTTTGCTTTCGGAAAGCAGGAAATTCGCGAGCGTTTTGTGCTGGAAGGTTCCCGCGCGTTCGCCTGCGCCTACGTGTACGCGAACCTGCTTGGAAACGAGGCCGGCCGGATTATTTACGATGGCGGCACGGTGATCGCGAGCGGCGGAAAGTTGGTCGCGACCGGCAAACGATTCTCGTTTCACGATTTCGTGCTGACCCGGGCGACGATCGATATCGGGCTGTCGCGGATGCAACAGGCCCGCCAGGTCAGCCATCAACCGGCGCTCGGGGAAGATGAAACCGATGCCGTTTGGGCGGAGGCGGATTTTCTCGCCGAAAACAAGGAGGCGGCCGGCCTCATGTCCGGCGAGCAATTTGATCGCGAATACTCGAAGGAAGAGGAATTCACGCACGCGATGGCTCTCGGCCTGTTCGATTATTTGCGAAAATCCTATTCGAACGGGTTTGTCGTCTCGCTGAGTGGAGGGGCTGATTCAGCAGCCTGCGCCATCCTCGTGAAGTTGATGGTCGACCTCGCCGTGAAAGACCTCAACAGCGACGGATTTACGAAGAAGCTTGGCCACATCAAGTTCGAGAATTCGGACTACGTCTCCAATCTGCTCGGTTGCGTCTACCAGGCCACGCGAAACAGCGGGGACGTAACGAGAACAGCGGCCAAAACGGTGGCCAAAGCCATCGGTGCGGAATTTCAAATCTGGGATGTTGACGGCATCGTGGAGGCCTACCGGGAAATTGTGGAAGGCGGAATCGGCCGGAAGCTGAAATGGGAGACCGACGACATCACGCTGCAAAATATCCAGGCCCGTTCGCGTGCGCCGGGTGTCTGGATGCTGACAAATATTCGAAACGCCCTGCTGCTCGCGACGAGTAACCGAAGCGAAGCAGCCGTCGGCTACGCCACGATGGACGGAGATACGAGTGGTGGTCTCAGCCCGATTTCGGGAATCGATAAAGCTTTCCTCCGGCAATGGCTCAACTGGCTGGAAACGGAGGGCAGCGGGGAAATTCCGCCAATTCCGGAACTGCGGGTGATCAACGAACAGGCCCCAACAGCCGAGCTTCGACCGCAGGAGGAGAATCAGACGGACGAGGGCGACTTGATGCCGTATCCGGTGCTGGACGCGATCGAACGGCTCGCGATTCGCGACAAAAAACTACCGGCGGATGTGTTTACGCTGATGAAAGAGCAACTCGACGGCAGATACGACGATGCCTCGATTCGGATGTGGGTGATTCGATTTTTCAAATTGTGGAGCCGAAACCAATGGAAGCGCGAGCGGTATGCTCCGGGTTTCCATCTCGACGACGAAAATCTCGATCCGAAAACCTGGTGTCGCTTTCCGATTTTGAGCAGCGGATTTGCGAAGGAATTGGCGGAATTGGAACCCGCCGGGGACTGAAATTCGCAAAAAACGTTCCAACAGGGTCTGTTCGATGTACGAACCCTGTTGATTCATTTTCGGGTTCGGTCTACGATCGAAATGCGACACACAAGCAGTAATGAGCGAACACAAAACGACCCTGACATGGGAACGAGGAGACGCGGGATTTGGATACAAGGAATACCCGCGAGAACATGACTGGAAGTTTCCGGAGAGCGGAATTTCCGTGCCCGCCTCAGCGGCGCCCCAATACCTGGGAAGCGCAGAATGCGTCGACCCGGAGGAAGCTTACACGGCCTCGCTGGCGAGTTGTCACATGCTGACTTTCCTGGCGATCGCGTCGATGGGCGGTTTTGTCGTGGATCGATATGAGGACGAAGCGGTTGGCTATTTGGAAAAGGGCGAAAACGGAAAGCCGTGGCTCGCCCGGGTGGTGATGCACCCAAAGATTACTTTTTCCGGCGAAAAACAACCCGATGCAGAGCAATTGGAGCAGTTGCATCATAAAGCGCACCAGGAATGTTTTTTGGCCAATTCCGTAAAAACGGATGTGACCTGGGAGGAGTGAGTATCCTCTAATCGGAACCAATGAATATCAGGCGTGCGGACAGATCCGCCCGACTGGACCTGCTTTGCTACGAGTTTTTTGACTCGCAATTTGGCACGGTCCTGATC
>JABDJT010000472.1 GCA_013003335.1 Verrucomicrobiales bacterium
GAGCAGGAATTGCTCATCGAACTGGCCGTCGCCGAAGGCGAATCCAATTTTTCGATCCGATATGAACTCCTTCGCTAAAATTCTGCCGCTCGCGCTGGTCATTTCCGTTTCCGGTTTTGCCGAGGAAGTCGGCGAACGCTGGGGCACGGCTGATCGCGAACGTTCGTTTTACCGCATCGTCGATCTCCCAATCCCGAAAGACCTCGTCATTGAGGCGGGTGCGTTTGAAACCCTGCCGGACGGCCGAATCGCAGTCGCGACTCGTCACGGCGACATCTACTTTATTTCCGGAGTGGATGAAGCGAAGCCTGCGTCGGAGTTCCACCTCTTCGCCACCGGTCTCGACGAAATCTTTGGACTGGCCTGGAAAGATGACGCGCTTTACGTGACTCAGAGCTGCGAACTCACCCGCGTTTCTGACACGAACGGCGATGGGCGCGCGGACCGGTTCGATGTTGTTTCTGATGCCTGGGGATACGGGAATTACCACGAGTATGCCTTCGGTTCGAAATTCGATCCGAAAGGAAATCTTTACGTCGCGCTCGGCCTCTCAAGTTCCTATCACTCCCGCGAACTGTTCCGCGGCTGGGCTTTTAAAATCACGCCGGAGGGAAAAAGCATCCCGATTGCCAGCGGCATGCGCAGCCCGGGCGGGATCGGGTTCAACGAACACGGTGCTCTGTTTTACATCGAGAGCCAGGGACCTTGGAACTCCTCCTGCAGCCTGAAATTCGTGAGAGAAGGCGGATTCATGGGGCACCCGATCAGCTACAACTGGTATGAATTTGCGCCGAACATGGGCAAAGCCCCCGCCGAACCGGAGAGCGGTTCCAGTCTGCTGAAAGAAAGTGCGCGCATTCCCGAGCTCGATCCCTACGCCGTCATTTTTCCTTACATCCGGATGGGCCGGTCGATCGGTGGCTTTGTTTTGGATGACACGAAAGGCAAATTTGGTCCCTTCAAAAACCAGATATTTCTTGGCGATTACACCCAGTCGATCGTGATGCGAGCGACGACCGAGCAGGTCAACGGCGTCTGGCAGGGTGCCTGTTATCCCTTTCGCGAAGGGCTTTCCACCGGCATTTTGAACATCCACTTCACCCCGGAAGGAAACCTGATCTGCGGCGGGACGAATCGCGGCTGGCCCGTTCGTGGCCTGAAAGCCTTCGCCCTCGAACGATTGGAATGGACCGGTCGCTTGCCGTTTGAGATTGAACGCATCACGATCACGCCGGACGGCTTTCGGGTGAAATTCACCAAGCCCGTCGCTGTCGAATCCGGCGAAAAACCGGGGTCCTACTTGATGTCGACTTTCACCCACAAATACCACGCCGGATACGGCGGCCCGGAAATCGACCAAACCAAACCGGCTGTCCAAGCCGTTCAACTTTCCGAAGACGGCCTCACCGCCACCATTCAACTCGACGTTTTGAAAAAAGGCCACGTCCACGAATTTGATCTCGGTGCCCTGCGTTCGCGGGATGGCGAGGAACTGCTGCATCGCCACGCCTATTACACCGTGAACGAAATTCCAAGTGACCCAAAATAGGCGAGCGGGTTTTTCCGGTCTTTACAGAAACAGCCTGAGCGGCTCATTTTTGAAGAATGAACCGGCTTCACTTCGCGTTTTTCTCCTGCCTATTCGGATGTAGCGTCGCCTCCGCGGAAAAGCCAAACGTGCTGTTCATCGCGATCGATGATTTACGGCCAGAGATCGGCTGTTACGGAAAACCAGTGAAGTCGCCGCACATCGACAAGCTTGCGGGCGAGGGAACCCTTTTCGAGCGGGCCTACGTTCAGGTCGCTCTTTGTATGCCGTCCCGTGTTTCGATGCTGACAGGCCGGCGACCCGACACGACGGGTGTGGTGAACTTCCAGGTTCGGTTTCGCGATGTGCTTCCCGATGTCGTAACGCTGCCGCAGCACTTCAAAAAACACGGCTACCACGCCGCCGGGCTCGGGAAAATTTTTCACAACGACGACAAAGCGTCCTGGAGCGAGCCGCTGTTCAAATCCGGGCGAGTCGAAGACGATTACCACAC
>JABDJT010000497.1 GCA_013003335.1 Verrucomicrobiales bacterium
CGGTGTAGGTCGTATGACGCTGGCGGAGATAGTGCACGCTGTCGGGATAGCCGCCGCACCATTTGATCTTCACCTTCCGGCCTTCGCTGTCAAACCAGCCGCCAAGTGGCGGGAGGCCGGCCGTGCCGAGCGGGTGATTGGCGGAATTGATCGGCGAACAGAGAAATTCCCAGACGTTGTCGGATATTTGCGCGGCAAAGGGATGATGCACGTCACCGGTCAGGATCAGGACCGGTTTCTCGATCTTGTCGAGCGCTTCCAGCAGGATCTCGCGCTCGTGGACATACCCGGCGAAACCATCGCCTTTTGATTCCGTGCCGTCACCGCGGACATGAAAAGCGCTGTGATAAATCACCCAGGGATCGCCGGAAATCACGAACAGGAAATCCGCTTTCGATTCGGTCGCGGTTTTCAAAAACCATTCGCGCTGGGTCTCGCCGAGGATAAACCGGTCCTCGTCGTGGGAACGTTTCACGCCGAGCCATTTCCCGCGCTCGCTCCGCGTATCAAGAAAAATGAAATGCATGTTCCCGATCACGCGGTCCCAGTAATGATGTCGCCCGACGGTGTATTTCAGCGGCAAATCCGGCTTCTTGAATTTCGGAGAAACGCGCAGCCGGTTCTTGTCGACGACTTCCTCCAGCCGGTAAACGCCGACATTCGGCCCGCCCCGAGCCGCTTTGTCCTTCGGTCCCTGTTTGAAAAACGGCCCAATGTGAATCGTGCTGACCGTTTTCGGGTCCAGCTTTGAGAAATCCGCGTTCGGATCAAAAATGACATTCTCCCCTTCCGCCGTGCCATCGCCAAGCAGGACCGGGGCTTTTTGCGGTGCGGCATCGTTCGCCCAGCCGGCGTAGTGTTCCCACACCCGGACGGCCGGGTCCCGCACGAGATAATTTCCGTCGCCCAGCCCGACCTCGCCGGAGCCGTCAATGTTGTCGGTCACCTCGTGGTCATTGAACATTGTGAACATCGGCACGTGCCTGAGAAAGCGATTCAGCGATCGCCCGCGATCGAGATACAGTTTGTAATTCGCCTCCAGCCCTTTTGCCGTGCCATCCAGCACCTCCTCGTAGGTGTAATCGCCGTTGATGATGTGAAAGGCGAGATCCCCGCGATGATCCTTCCACAGCCGGTCAAAGGCCGGCGGATTCGCATAAATTCCGAATGGTTGATCACCGGGCGAACGCTGTCGCTGGCACGCACCAATGGAAAAGGAGAGATTGAACAGCCCGCGCGGATTGAAATTGTGGGCGAACGATTTTTCATTCGGCAAAGTGCGGAACGACGGCCAAGGATCCTCGATCGAGGCCCGTGTGTCGACGATGTGTTCCCCGATTTTGACGGCGTAAAAGTAGGCCGTGTTCGCCTGCAGTTCCGGCACATCGATCCAGGCCGTATAATCTTTTCCCTCCCCGTTCGATTTTCCGGTTACCGCGATCGAATCGTCATCGAACGGGATTTTCGTGTCCGCCAAAATCGTGAATTCGGTTTCCTTCGAAAACCGCAGCCAGACCCGCACCGAATCCGATTCGATCCCACCGAGAACCGGCCCGTGGGTCAGGTCGAAGCTTTGATACGGCACGACGTGATTTGCGACCGGGTCGGGCCACGGATGGTTTTGGGCAGAAACTGATACGGAAGCAGCGAGAAAAAGCGTAGAAATCAGGAAATGATTCATGCCGGAAAACTAGCAGGACAGCAGGCCCGTAGCACGGGTTTTCCAACCCGTGATTACTGACGAATCCTGCGAACCAACAGGGTTGGCTTGGCGAACAAACCCTGTTGGATCGTTTTCCCGTTGAATCCAAACTTCATCTCCGGTAGGGGTTGGCCATGTCCTTTTTCATCGGAATCGACAGCGGAACGCAAAGCACCAAGGCGATTGTGCTGGATATCGAGACGGGATAAATCATCGCCGAAGCCGCCCGGAAATAAGACCTGATTGATGGCCTTCCCGCCGGACACTTGGAACAAAATCCGCAGGACTGGATCGATGCGGTGGAAAGCGCGATCGGCGAATGTGTGGACCAAATCGTCTCCACGAGCGATCAAATCAGCGGGATCGGGGTGAGTGGTCAGCAGCATGGGCTGGTCGTGCTGGACCAGAACGACGAAGTGGTGCGGCCCGCGAAATTGTGGTGTGACACCTCGACGGCCGATCAATGCGACCAGTTTCTCAGCGAGTTTGGCGGTGAAGAAGGCCTGATCGCCAGGGCCGGGAACACAATGCTGCCGGGCTATACGATCCCGAAGCTGCTCTGGCTGAAGCAGAACGAGCTGGAGAATTTTAAGAAAACAAAATCGATTTTGCTGCCGCACGATTACATCAATTTTCACCTCACCGGCGTGAAGCGGATGGAATATGGAGATGCTTCCGGCACGGGAATTTTGAACGTGCGAACGCGGGAATGGGAATCGGACCTGGTCGATTTTGTCGATGAGCGCGTTCATGAAATGCTGCCGGAGTTGGGCTCATCGAACGCGGTGCACGGCACGGTCCGGGCGGATTTGGCGGAAAAACTCGGCCTGCCTCCCGGAGTGATCGTTTCCGCGGGAGGCGGCGACAATATGATCGGCGCGATCGGCACGGGCAACATCACGCCCGGCGTGATCACCGCGAGCTTCGGCACATCAGGCACGCTGTACGGCTGCGCTGAGGAACCGGTAATCGATCCGAAGGGTGAAGTGGCTGCTTTTTGCGACAGCACCGATCGCTGGCTGCCGCTGATCTGCACGATGAATGTCACGGTCGTGACCGAGCAGGTTCGCAGCTGGTTTGGCTGGGGTCTGGAGCAGATGGAGGCGGAAATTGCGGCAACGAAACCGGGAGCCGGAGGGATCAGTTTTCTCCCCTACCTGAACGGCGAGCGGACTCCGAATTTGCCGAACGGAAAAGGTGTGATTCACGGTCTCGACGGTACAAACGCTTCGCCCGGCCAAATCGCCCGTGCGGCAATGGAAGGAGCCACACTTGGCCTGGCTTACGGACTGCGCCGGTTTGATGAACTGGGCCTGAGCCCGACAGAAATACGCCTGACTGGCGGCGGTTCAAAGAGTTCGGTGTGGCGGCAAATTTCTGCCGATGCCTTTGGTGTTCCGGTCGTGGGACTCGCCACGGCGGAAGGCGCGAGTCTCGGCGGCGCGATCCAGGCGGCACAGGCAGCGGAAGAAGGCAGCTACGATGACTTGTGCGAACGTCTCGTCGATCTCGATGAATCGACGCGATGCGAGCCGAATCATGATCACCTCGATCTGTATCGCAGGAAACTCAACCGCCAGATCGCCCTGACCGAAAGCCTGTGGGACGACGGACTGCTCTAGGGTCTTACTTTCCGAAAAGCGCCCGCACGCTCTGCACGGGAATGCAGCTTTTCACCACCATCTGCAGGTTTTTCTGCACCCCTTTTTGCTGGTCGTAATAAATGGAACTGGTCGCCGCGACCACTCCGGTCAGTTCTCCCCGCTCATTGAAAACACCGCTCCCGCTGGAGCCCTTCGCGTAATCTGCCGTGATCTGAACCCGGTTGGTGCGGGCTTTCGGATCGATAAAGTAACGGGCGATAATGCCTTCCGAGAGTGTGTAGTAGCGACCGTCGGGATGACTGATGACGAGCACGTCAGTCCCGATCGGGTCGCCCGTTGAGAGCGGCATATACGGGAAATCGGCCCCGTTTTCGCTCTTCACCAGGCGAACGATCGCGAGATCATCCCGCTTCGAGGCGGCGAGAATTTCCGCGACGGGATACACGTTCCCATCCGAGTCCATCCCTGCAAAAGCCCCGGAATCCTTGTGATCCATCACGTGATAATTCGTCACCGCAATTCCCGAAGGATGAATCAAGACGGCTCCTGCATTGCTACCGTGCCAGCGATCACAGCGGTCGCACTGATAAACCCGTCCGAAAATCAACGTGGCTTTCCGGGCGCGGCGATACAATTCGGATTCGGGGAGAAACTGAGGCTCACCCGGCGAGGCAAACGCTGTCCCATCCGGCACTTTTTTGGACTGCAGCCCTTTCAGCAACTCTGCCACGTCTGCCGTCTTGCCGTCTTCCATGAGGGCAGTGACCTTTTTCTCAAAACTCGCGCGAATCGCGACATCGTTCACCGGTGGCAACAGGGGCGGAGCCTTCTGGGCGCCGTCCTGAGCAATACCGGTTTTCGCTACCGCAGCGGCAGCGAGAATGAACAGGAAGGAAACGGGATGTAGCAGGAGCTTCGGTGAACTCATTTGATGTTCACCTTAGCGTCCGGCAACGCTTTTTGAAGCTTTTTCGCGCCGGCCTCGGTCGCTCCAGAGTTCCACAAATAAACGCTGCGGAGACTCTTCATATCTTTCAAATGATCCAGGCCTTTGTCGGTTACTTTCGTCCCGTAAAGGTTCAGGTATCGCAGGTTTTTCAATCCTTTGAGCTTGGCCAGTCCGGCATCGGTCACCCCGGTCTGATCCAGTTTCAATTTCACGAGTTTGTCCAGTTCGGCAATTTGATCCAGGGCGGCATCGGTGATCTGCGAGCGGGACAAATCGAGGTGCGCCACGTTGGATGCGACTGTGGAAATCGAGCCGACTTTCTCGTCGTTCGCATCCTCCGCAGTGAGGCGGAAATCCACTTCCAACAGCGGGCTGGAATCGGAAAGAGGCATCACCCGGCCTCCGGCGGCAGTCACCGGTTCCCAGGCTTTTTCTTCCATCGGCTTCAGGCCGTCGCCCAGCTTCGTGTAAATCTCCTGGATCTCCGAGACCGGAATTTCTTTTCCGGTGTTGGTCACTTCCTTCGGCTTCCCCTCGAGGTTGCCGGCCCAGCCGCCGAAATCCGCGCCTTCATCGATCCATTTTTTAAAAACAGCCACTTCCTTTTCGGTCAGCGGATCCGCCTTTCCGCTTGGAGGCATGAAATCGTCATCGTCCGGATCCAGGGTCACGCGAATGAACAACTCGCTTTCGTCAGCTTTGCCCGGGTCAACAACTGCCCCGTTTTCCGAGCCCATCGTAATGGCCCAGGCACCATCGAGCCGCAGGCCTGCTTTCGGCTTTTTCAGGCGCCCGTCTTCTTCGTAGGGAGCTTTGTGGCAATCCATGCAGCTCTTCTTGAGAATCGGGAGAATTTCTTTCTCGAAATTGACTTTTTGCTGGCCGAAAACCGGCGCGGAAAAAAGAGCCAGGACGATCAGGAAAGCAGGGGCGAAATTTCGCAAGTTCATGGGAAAACTTTACGAAGCGGTGCCCGGGGTTCAATGCGTTTCCCCTGCCTGATGTGCGCGTATGTGTGTGATGGCTGAAACGATCCAACAGGGTACGTTCGCCAAACCAACCCTGTTGATTCGTGAAACCGGCTTTTCTTTTCCTGCTGCTTTTCGCCGCTGCGCCCGCGCTCGCCGACGCCGAACCGGCGGACTGGAAGCTAACTTGTTCGGCCGTGGCGGAAAATTACGCCAACATCGCATTCGCGACGTACTCCGATTCGCTGAAGGAAGCGAAAAAACTCGATGAAACAGTCGGTGTTTTCCTCCAGTCGCCGTCCGCTCAATCACTGAAGGCAGTGAAGCAGCAATGGATTCGGGCCCGGCAGCCATATCTGCAGACGGAGGTTTTCCGGTTTTACGGCGGTCCAATCGATGGCGCGGACGGACCGGAAACGTTTTTGAATGGCTGGCCTCTCGATGAAAATTACATCGAAGCGATTCTCGAAGATGAAGCGAATTTTCCGGAGATCACACCGGATTTATTGATGCGGATGAACGAAAAGGGCGGCGAGACGCTGATCTCCACGGGCTGGCATGCGATCGAGTTTCTGCTATGGGGCCCGGATGAAAGCGAAACCGGCCCCGGCAACCGACCGGTTTCGGATTTCACGACTGCCGGGTTGGCCGACCGACGCGGACGATACCTGCAGACCTGTTCGGAGTTGCTGGTGAAACACCTGGAATCTCTCGGGGCGGAATGGAAACCGGGTTCGAAGAAGAATTACCGCGCGGATTTTCTGGATGACGAAAACATCGGGAACTCGGTGAGAAATTTGCTCTACGGGGTCAAAACGATGGCGGGCGTCGAACTGGGCGGCGAGCGCCTGTTGGTTCCGTGGGACACACAATTCCAGGAAGACGAGCACAGTTGCTTCAGCGATACGACGCCCCAGGATATGCTTTTCGACGCGAAAGGAATCGAGAATCTGTTTTTTGGAAAATACGCCCGCCTTGATGGGAGGCCGATCGAAGGGCCGGGGTTGCGGAAACTTGCTGCCGCTTCCGATCCGGAATTGGCGGCCCTTTTGGAAAAGAATATCGCGGCGATGATGGCTGCGGTGAAAGCGATTCCCCGCCCGTTCGATCAGGCCATTCTCGGTGAACGCGATTCCGCGGAACGACGGAAAATTCTGCGCTGTGTCGAGATCCTGGAAGACCAGGCGGATCTCTGGACCCGGCTGGAACGCGCTGTCGCCGGTAAGGCAGGCCGGTGATCAGTTCGGGAGCGCGGTGGCCGCAATGGCGCGGCGGAAGGTGGCCTGATCCACCGGTTTGGGCAGGACATGGTCCACGCCTTCGGGTTTTTCACCCCGGGCAATCATGATGTCGCCAAAGCCGGTCATCAGGATCACCGGTTTCTCGGGTGAAATCCGTTTGACCTCGGCGGCCAGTTCATCGCCGGTCATCCCGGGCATCGACCGGTCGGAAATAATCAGGTCAAATTCCGAATTGGAAAAACTGTTCAATGCCTTGTCGCCGGAATCGACCAGGTCGACGG
>JABDJT010000501.1 GCA_013003335.1 Verrucomicrobiales bacterium
CCGCATCCGTTTACGAGCCCGACCCGCTTCCCAAACAGCGCAATCGCCGCAGCCTTTACGCCGAGAAAATTCGCGGCCTGCGCGATCCGTTTTTCGAAACGTTCAATCAGCCCGGACCCGACAATTCCTGCGAGCTTCGCGAAACTTCAACCGTCGCCCCGCAGGCTCTAACCTTGTTCAATTCCGGGGAAGTTCTCGAGCGCGCCATCGCATTTGCCAATCGCCTGCTGAAAGAAAAACACGAAGGCGGAGACAGGGGCATCATTTTTCGCGCCTTCCAGCTCGCCCTCGGTCGCGCTCCGACAGCGGACGAACTGGATACCTGCCTTGCCCATTGGAAAGAATCGACCGCCGCCGAGCTGGGCAAAAGATACCAGCAAAAAGAATTTCCTGATCAGGTTCAGCGCACCGTCATGGCCGAAAAAACCGGCGAGCCGTATGATTTCATCGAGCTGATGCCGTCCTACAAAAATTACGAGCCCGATCTCCAACTCGCTGACGTCGATGCCCGCACCCGCGGCCTCGCCCAGGTCTGCCTCGTGATTTTCAACACGAACGAGTTCGCGTATTTGGACTAGTATGATCCAACAGGGTTGATTCATCGAACAGACCCTGTTGCTTCGTTTCCACCTCCGAAGACGTCCCTTGAAGCCCTGACTGTTTCCCGGATGATCATTCCATGATCGAACGTCTCGCCGTCCTCTTCGTGCTCGGATTTTTCTGTGCGAATGCCTTCGCCCGGCAACAGCTCCTCATCGAAAACGGCGTCCCGCGGGCGGAGATCATCATTGCTGAAAATCCGCCGCGGACGGTGAATCTGGCAGCGCGGGATTTGCAGGTTTACCTGGAAAAAATCACCGGGGCGAAATTGAAAATCGCAACAAAGCCCGGCGGTGAATTGCCGATCCGGATTTTCGTGGGGGAAAGCGAGTACACCAGAAAGCTCGGCATCAAAACAGACGATTTGAAATACGGCGCCTACCGAGTCGTATCGGGCGATGATTGGCTGGCGCTGGTCGGGCAGGACACGGATTTCACGCCGATCGAGCCGTGGCCGCGGAGCAACAACGACATCGCCAGCGGAAAAATGCAGGCGGAATGGGACAAAATTACGGGTGCGCAGTGGGGCTACATGCACAGTCAATTGCACAAACATTACTCCGGAAGGAATTCGCTTTTCGGCACGCCGGAGGAAGAGAAAACGGATGCGGACGGGAACGTTCACGTATGGACCTACGACGAGCGGGGCAGTTTCAACGCAGTTTGCGGATTTCTGCGAGACCTCGGGGTGCGCTGGTACATGCCGGGGGAGATTGGCGAGATTTTGCCGGAGATGAAATCGATTCCGCTTCCGAAGGTCGACAAAACGTTGCACCCGGATTTTCCGATGCGGATTCTGAATTTCCGGACGGCGGTTTACGGGCGTGATGCGATGATGTGGGGTTTCCGACTCGGCGTTCGCCAGCCGTATGGAAGGCAGGCAGCGCACGGACTGCACGGGATGACAGACAACGAGCGCACCCTGAAAAACAAACCGGAGTGGTTTGCGCTCTATGGCGGAAAACGGCACAACCACCCGAATATCAAGAACAATCAGCTCTGCTACTCGAACGGCGAATTGTTCGACGAAGCGGTCAAATTTGCGCGGACCCAGCTGGATCATTTCGACATGGATGTGGTGTCGATCATGCCGCCGGACGGCTACACCGCGATCTGCCAGTGCAAACTGTGCGAGGCGAAAGAATCGCCTGAGCTCGGGCCGCGCGGGATGCTGTCGAATTACGTTTGGGATTTCGTGAATCGCGTCGCGAAGGAAGTCGGCAAAACGCACCCAGACAAGCGCATCTCAAACTGCGCCTACGGCATTTATACCGAAGCCCCGAACAACATCGAAAAACTCGAGCCGAACGTGCAGGTCATCATCGTCGGTGGGCGGCGTCCGATGCAGGAGGATCGCGAAGATTTGCGGCGACTGCGGGCGAACTGGATGAAGCTGACGGATCGGCCAATCGAGATTTTCGAGAACTATCCCTTCACCGCTCGCGGATGGTATTTGCCCGCTTACAACCCGCGGGTGATGGGCGAAAGTATTAATGAAACGAAGGGGCAGTCGCGCGGCGAGGACATCTGGATCTCGATGGATTTCAGCGAGAAAGCAATCGGCTTCAACCACTACCTGCTCTATTTCACGGCGCGAAATTACTGGGGTGGCAAAGAACAGGATTCGGCGGCGATGTTTGAGGAATATGTCAGGAAATTTTACGGTCCCGCCGCGACGGAGATGGGTGCATTTTTCGCGTTTTGTGAGGAAAACTGGCGGGCCATGGAATTCGACGGCGAGCTCGCGAGTCAGGCGCTCGACCTGTTCGCGGTCGCCAAAGAAAAAGTACCTGCCGGTTCCGTTTACGCCGGGCGGATCGGACTGATCGACCGGTTTCTCGACAGCCTGCGGATGAAGGCAACCCAGCTTTCACAAAAACGCGGCCCGGTCCCGACGCTGCGACTCGTGAGCGGGGCCGATCGTCGCGGGGACATCGTGATTGACGGAAAACTCGACGATGGTCCGTGGGAAAAAATTCCGACCTCCTCGACCGGTCGCCTCCGCGAATTGCAGACCGGCGGACTCCCGACTTATGGCACGAGTTTCAAAGCGGAATGGATCGGCCGGGATTTGTATTTCGCGATTCAATGCGAGGAAGCGCCCGGCGAGTCTCTCAACATCGGCACAAAGAAAGACGGCGACGCGGCGATCTGGTATGGCGATTGTGTCGAGCTGCAAATCGCGACGAACGCGCACAGCTACTACCAAATCGCGGTGAGTCCTTCGGGAGCGATTGTCGATTATGATCGCGGCGCGCCGCGTCAAAAATGGGCGAATTGGTCGGCGAAAGCTGAAGTCGCGACGCACATCGCCGACGATCACTGGACGGTGGAAATCCGACTGCCGGTCACGCAGGACGAGAACGATCCGCTTCACCAAGTGATCGGTCGCAAGCCCACTCACAGCCTACCTTGGTTCATCAATGTTTGCCGCCAGCGCGTGCGCGACAACGCCTCCGAGTTCTCCGCGTTTTCCCCGACTGGCACAAAGGGATTTCATGAGCCGATGAAGTTCGCCCACTTTTTTGGCGGCAATTCAAAGGCCTTCCCCGCCGATGAATCCGTGACCGATTTCGTGATCGCAAGCCGCGCTGCGGAAAAGCTGACTCGCTCCCGGAAATGGGAAGAAGCGCAGGCCGGCTACCTCAAGCTCGCGGCTGTCGAGAAGGTGACGGACTTTCAGAAATCGATCGCGCTTCAGCAGGCCGCCCGCTGCGCGGTGAATCAGAAAAATTACGAGGAGGCTGACGAATTGGCCGGTCAGATCCCGCTCGACTCCATTGCCAGAACGACGCAGATGCAGATTCTCAACGCCCGGCGAAAGTGGTCCGACGTCGTTGAAAAATTCGGCAGCGAAGATTTCAGCCAGTGGCCGTTTTGGCAGATTGGAGAAGGAGCCTTCGAGCGCGCCAAAGCCTATTACATCAACAAGAACGCTAAAAAGGCCGAAGCCGATTTCTCAACCGCGCTCGCCCACGAACCGGATTCCCGCGTCCAAGTCAGCATTCGGACAATGATGGGTCAGAACCGTGAAAACAACCTCGCCGATGACGCGGGAGCGCTTTCACTCTTCCGCGAAAACTTCGCCGCCAAAACCAACATCGGTGGAGCCGACGAATTTCGCTCCGTCGACCGCGCCTCCGCGATCCTCAGCAAACAGGGCAGACACGATGAAGCCCTCGCCGTTTTCGATGTTGTGAATTTTGAGAAACATTCCGGTTTTTGGCTGCATGAAATGCTGCTGGCTCGCGGTAAAGCCCACGCGGCTGCCGGTCGAAACGAGGAAGCGGAAGCTGATTTTCAGAAAGTCGCCGAAGACGAATCCGCCTCGAAATCGCAGCGCGTGCGGGCTGCTGAATCACTCCTGAAATAGACGTAGAACGAACCTACACGGGTTGGTTTGACGAACATGCCCTGTTGGTTCGAGCGGACATGCTTGTGCGATTCTGGTTTGCTTTGCGATGATCAATGATCGCTCTTCCACACAATGAAAAGATTTCTCCTCTTTTTCGCCTGCCTGTTCCACTCTCAGCTCGAAGCGGCCAATCAGCCCAACTTCGTGGTCATTTTCACCGACGACCAGGGCTACGGCGATCTCAGTTGCTTCGGCGGCGATCACGTCAGCACGCCCCGCATTGATCAGATGGCGAAGGAAGGCCAGCGGCTCACCAGCTTTTACGTCGCTGCGCCGGTTTGCACGCCGTCAAGGGCTGCACTGATGACCGGCAGCTACCCGAAGCGCGTCGACCTCGCGACCGGTTCGGATTTTGTGGTGCTGCTTGCGGGCGATCGGAAGGGTCTCAATCCTGACGAAATCACCATCGCCGAGGTTTTGAAAAGTGCGGGCTACAAAACGGGGATGTTCGGCAAATGGCATCTCGGAGACCAGCCGGAGTTTCTCCCGACTCGCCAGGGATTTGATGATTTCTACGGGATTCCTTTTAGCCATGACATCCACCCGTTTCACCCGAGGCAGAAGCATTTCAAGTTTCCGCCGCTTCCGTTGCTGGATGGTGAAACTGTCGTCGAGATGGACCCGGACGCCGATTACCTGACGAAGAATATTACCGAACGCGCCGTAGCGTTTATTGAGAAAAATAAAGACGATCCGTTCTTTCTTTACGTTCCCCATCCCATTCCCCACGTGCCGCTGCACGTTTCGCCGGAGTTCATGAAAGATGTGACGCAGGATGTGAAAGACAAGCTGAAGGAGGAGGGCGAAAACACGATCGATTACAAAACCCGGCGCGGTCTTTTCCGGCAATCCATCGCAGAGATCGATTGGTCTGTCGGGCGGATCCTGGACACGCTGAAAGAACACAACATCGACGAAAACACGCTGGTGATTTTTTTCGCGGACAACGGCCCCGCGGTCGGAAAAGCTGGACCGCTTCGCGGGAGAAAGGGCAGCACCTTCGAGGGCGGCATGCGCGAACCGACCGTCATCCGCTGGCCCGGAAAAATCGAGGCGGGTAAAGACAACGCTGAGCTGATGACCGCGATGGATTTGCTGCCGACTTTCGCGAAGCTGGCCGGAGCGAAGGTCCCGGGCGATCGCGTGATCGACGGCAAAGATATCTGGCCCGTTCTCACCGGGGACGCGAAGTCCCCTCACGAGGCGTTTTTCTATCACAAGGTCAATGACCTCCAGGCCGTCCGGTCCGGAAACTGGAAGCTCCACGTGAACAAGGAAAAGAAACCCACCGCGCTGTTCAATCTCGACAAAGACATCGGGGAAAAGAACAACGTGCTGGCGGGAAATTCCGATGTGGCGAAGCGGTTGCTGGAGTACATCGTCGCATTTGAGAAAGACATCGAAGCGAACAGCCGGCCGGCTGCCTTTGTGGAAAATGCGAAGCCGTTGGCGAAAACTCCAAAGTGATCCTGAAGATACGAGGCCAAGAATCAGGGCAGTCGAAAATTCGGGATGCTTCTCGACAATTCCGGGCCCGCTGCCCAGAATCAATTCTAGTACCGTGGAGAGCGCGACGGAGTCAGCCTCTCAATTCATGAAGATCCACCCAACCGCAATTGTCCATCCGGATGCACGGATCGGCGAAGGCGTGACGATCGGCCCGTGGGTCCTGATTGAGGCAGGCGTGGAACTCGGCGCGGGGTGCCGGATCGATGCGCAGGCGCAAATTCTGAACTCGGTCGTGATGGGCGAAAATTGCGTGGTGAGCGGTGGAGCAATCATTGGAGGCGACCCGCAGGACATTGAATTTGACCGGGATACACCCAGCCGGGTTGTCATCGGGAAAGGAAACACCTTTCGTGAAAACGTAACCATCCATCGCGGCGCAAGCGAGAACAGCGCAACCCGGATCGGAGATTCCAATTTCCTGATGGTCGGATCTCACATCGGGCACGACGCAAAAGTCGGCAACTGCAACATCCTGGCCAACGACTGTCTGCTCGGGGGATTCGTCAAACTTGGCGACGGTTCGTTTCTGGGTGGCGGCAGTGCGTTTCACCAGTTCGTCCGCATCGGTGATCTGACCATGGTCAAAGGCCTCGCCGCTGTGAGCCGTGACGTTCCCCATTACACGACAGTGTGCGGATCCAACCAGGTTTCGGGCTTAAACGTGATCGGCATGCGACGATCCGGATTTTCCAATCAGACCCGACTCAATGTCAAAACGGCGTTTGATCATATGTATCGTTCCGGTCTGAATTTGACCCAGGCACTCGCCTCCGCCGTCGATTTGGCACTCGAGCGGGAAGCCCTTCATTTCATCGAATTTTTCCGGAACCCGTCCCGGAAAGGAATCTGCATGCGGTAGAGGGAGTGGCGAATCGCGCTGAATTTTTCGCTACGATCAAACAGGGTTGATTCGTCAAACAAACCCTGTTGATTCGTTTTTGCCCAATGCCCGAACCCGCCACGCAAACCACCGACCTGCGCCTTTTGCCGAACGGCCACCTGATCGTTGATGGCGGCGGGCCGGAATTCTCGACGGCGTTACGGGCTCCGTTTTCGGAAAACTCGGCGGCGGGTTTGCTGGCGCTGGCGACGGAGGCGATCGAGGAGTCACTGCCGCTGGCGGCAAATTACTGGCGTGAGCTGGGCGGGGAATTTTTTACGCGACTTTGCGGTGCGCCGCCTTCGGAATTGGAGGCGGGGAAAATCGACGTTCCGCCACCGGACGAATTCTGGCTGCTGGATTTTCTCGCGAAAGCGCCGCCCGCGCCGGGTATGGAATATTTGAACCGGGACCGGCTCGCGGATTTCTGGGCAGGGATGAACGCGCATGCCGCTGCGGAAATCGCGCGGGACGAAGGAACGCTGGAGGAATGGCTGCAAAAGCGGAATCCGCTTTGGCGCATGGTCGGGCGGGTGACGTTTCACCTCGCGGAAAACAAAAACAACACCGAGCACCCGTTTGCGTTTCTCGCGACTTACACGCACCGGCTTTCGAAAGGCGGACGGTTGCAGTATTTGCCGCTGGGAAAAGCGCTGAAGGAAGCCGCCGGAAAATCGGACACGCGCACTTTGGAATCGCTCCTCGCGCCGGTGCAAGCAGCGGCGGAGACGACCGACCTGGCTCGCGAGCTGCTCGATTCCAAACGGGTATTTCACGCGCTGGCGTGGGGGCCGGGCGAGGCATTTCGTTTTATTCAGGCTGTGCCGGATTTGGAGGAGGCCGGGCTGATCGTGAAGGTGCCGAACTGGTGGCAGGGCGGGCGTCCTTCGCGCGCGAAAGTCGGCGTGCAGCTGGACGCGAAAAAGGCGGACTGCCTCGGCTTTGGCGACCTCTTGAAATTTAACGTTGGCGCGACTCTTGATGGGGAAAATCTGACTGAGGCGGAATGGAAAGCGATTCTGGATAGCTCGGGCAATCTGATTTCGCTGCGTGGTCGCTGGGTCGAGGTGGACCGCGAGCTGCTCGAGCAGGTCATGGGCCACTGGCAAAAAGCCGAGGCGGCCGCGATGCGGGGCGAACTCACATTCGCACAGGGAATGCGGATGCTGGCCGGTTTTTCCGGTCTCGCGCTGACGGGTGATCCTGAAATCGACGCCGCCCTCGAAGCGGGTGGTGACTGGGCGGAAATCAGCGCGGGCGGCGTTTTGAAATCCGCGCTGCAAAAGTTGCGAGCCCCGGAGAGTGAGGATGGGGGCATTGTGCCGCAGACGTTGAAAGCCACTCTGCGTCCGTATCAGGAAGACGGTCTCGCCTGGCTGTGGCTGACGCGCTCGCTCGGCCTCGGTGGTTGTCTCGCGGATGACATGGGACTGGGCAAGACGATTCAGGTGATCGGGTTGCTGTTGAAAATCAAAGAGGAAAACGTAGGACGGCTCTCCCGAGCCGTCAGATCAAGCTCGACGGCAGAGACTTCGGACCGGGGCAGCGATGGCGGCTCGGGAGAGCCGTCCTACGATTCTGAAAACGCCCATCGCCCTTCCATCGTCGTCGTACCCGCTTCGTTGATGGGAAACTGGAGGGCCGAGATCGAAAAATTCGCTCCGACGCTGAGCGCGTTTTACGCCCATTCGTCGCAGACAGATCGCGAGTTTCTCGAGCGCGGGAATCCCGAAAAAACTGACGTGGTCATTACAACCTACGGCATGCTGGGACGGCTCGATTTTTTACTGGAGGCCGACTACGAGCTGGCCGTGCTCGACGAAGCCCAGGCCATCAAGAATGCGCGCACCGCCCAGACGCGGCGGGCCAAAAAGCTGAAGTCACGCTCGCGGCTGGCGCTCACCGGCACGCCGATCGAGAACAGCGTGGCCGATCTCTGGTCGCTGTTCGATTTCATCAACCCGGGCCTGCTCGGTTCGGCAGCGCGGTTCAAGGAAGTAGTCAGCCAGCAGGGGGCTTCCGGTTTCGAGGGCCTCCGAAAACTGGTCAGCCCCTACATTTTGCGACGACTGAAAACCGACAAATCAATCATCTCCGATCTGCCGGACAAGACCGAGATGCCCGCGATTTGCACCCTGACAAAAGGCCAGGCCGCCCTGTATCAAAAATCCATCCAGGCCCTCGGCAAAGACCTTGCGACGAAGCAGGGGATCGAGCGGAGCGGTCTCGTGTTGACGTATTTGATGCGGATGAAACAGATCTGCAATCATCCCGGTTTGTGGACCGGCAGCGGAAATTTCCTGCCGAAAGACAGTGGAAAATTCAAGCGGCTCGCCGAGCTCTGCGAAGAGATCCGCAGCCGGGGCGAGAAGGTTTTGGTCTTCACCCAGTTTCGCGAAATGACGGGCCCGCTGGCCGATTTTCTCGAAGGTGAAGCCTGTTTCGGGCGCCCCGGCCTGATTCTTCACGGCGGCACGGCGGTGAAAAAACGCCAGCAGCTCGTCGAGCAATTCCAGGCCGACGGTGGTCCGCCGTTTTTCGTGATCAGCCTGAAAGCCGGCGGTACCGGCCTGAACTTAACGGCCGCCAGTCACGTCGTGCATTTCGATCGCTGGTGGAATCCCGCCGTCGAAAACCAGGCAACCGACCGCGCTTTCCGGATCGGTCAAATGCGCAACGTCCTCGTTCACAAATTCGTCTGCCAGGGCACCATCGAAGAAAAAATCGACAAGATCATCGGCCAGAAACAGAATCTTGCAGACGAGATTCTGCAGCCCGGTGGCACGGAAAAAATGCTGACGGCGATGGGCGACGACGAACTGCTCGATTTTGTGGCGCTGGATTTGGAAAAGGTGGGGTGATCCTATCCGTAGCACGGGTTTTCCAACCCGTGGCCAGCAAGGATCGATCCATCTGAACACGGGTTGGAAAACCCGTGCTACTTTGCATCGGCGGGGTGATTTGACAGGTGGCTTAGCCTACCCCTATTAAAAATTACAAAACCAAACAAGCGGCGCATGATGAAATGATGCGGATCGCGGAAGAAACCTTCGACCGATCTCTGCGGCTTCCGCACCTTTGCCTGATGAAGAATTGGGGGACCGGAGAGTTTTCAGTGATCATCGGTGAGCCGTCTCTTGAAAACGGAATGACGCGAAAGGTGGCGGAAATCAAAGGGAGGGAGGTTTGAGAATGAGGATGTTTTGGAAACAAGCCGACCTCGAAATTTCAAGCTTTGAGGATTGGGAGAAAATTGCCCGGGAAAAGAAAGCCAAGGACTGGGTAGACGGACGCAGCATGAAGGAGTGTGCGCACTCCTGGTTTCGTGGGGGAGGACCTGACCTTCCCGCAGAAATTCGAAATCTACTCAATTCAAATTCTCTCACCGACGGGTTGGACGTCGAAACCGTTTGGATCGAGCGGGAAATCAGATTCGATGAGTATCGTGGCGGGAAATGCAATGCGGATGCTGCCTTGGTCGGCACAGGTTCTTCCGGCCGAAGAATTGCGGTTTTGATCGAAGCCAAAACTGACGAACCCTACGGAGCAACCATCGAACAGTCGCTCGATTCTGCGGAGAAGAAAAAGGAAGAAAACCCGGCCAGCCGAAAGCTGGAACGGGTGAACGAGCTTTGCGAAGGACTATGCGGCAAGCCTCCTACCTATTCCGAGATATCCCCGCTTCGATACCAACTTTTCACCGCAACCGCAGGAGCCATCGCTCTTGCAGAAACCGAAAATGGCACGGCTGCAGTTGTGATTTCCCACACATTCGTGCCGAAAAGTCCGACCCCCAAAACCGAAGGGAAAAACGAGCGAAACCGCCGGGATTTTTGCGATTTTGTGTGCCGAATTGCGCAGCGGAATGTGGAGAAAGAGGAGTTGGACGATGGGCTTATCAAAATCGCGCCTTCAGTTCTTCCGCCGAAATTGGAGAAGACTGGGATCGATTTGCTTCTCGGAAAAACCGAGGTTGAAAAACACGCTGCTGATTGAAAGCGGAACACAGGTTGGAAAACCCGTGCTACACACAAATAATCCTCACTGCGTCTTGTACAAAAAATCCATCTCCCGCCCCCCACGCTTCACCTTGATCGTCACCGGCTGGCCTTTCTTCGTCGAATTCAAGATGTGCGTGATCACCTCGGCCTCGGTCGCCTTTCCAACGATCCCGGCGATGGCGAGGACCTTGTCATCCGGGCGCACCCCGGCCTTGCGCGCGACGGCGTGATTCCCATACCGGCCTGCATTTTTCACGTGCAAACCGGTCGGCGAATTGCCAGCCGGATCCGGTTCGAGAATCATCCCGCCTAGAGCGATTCGACGCAGATCCCAGGTCGAAACTCGCCAGCCGTAATCCGTCTTTTTTCGCCAGCCATCGGCCAGATTCAGCGTCAAATCTCCCTCCCGACCAGCCCGGCGCACTTTCAACGCGATCTCGCCTCCGGTGCCCGGCATGTTGTGCAGGATCCATTGAAAATCCGCCACCGAAACCAGCGGCTGCCCGTTCGCGGACAAAATCTCATCGCCACGCTGAAGCTTCGCCGCGGCGGCTGCAGAGCCCGCCTCCACGTTCGTCACCGTCGCCCGTTTTGTTT
>JABDJT010000505.1 GCA_013003335.1 Verrucomicrobiales bacterium
GATGTGGAGGCGTGTATGAGGAAAGCCGGACCGGATTTTTTCGAGCAGCACGCTGTGAGTCTCGCGTTCGGGCGTGGCGGCGAAATTGAGCAGAAAGATCAGGTCGGCAGGTGGATTTTCCGCAATCGAAAGTGGCTGATCCTCCTCGCCAAAGGAAACGGGATCCAGCCAGGTGAGGTGAACGGCGCTCCCGGCAATTTCTTCCGCTTTTTTCTGAACCCGGCCCCGTGCTTCGGATGATGGTTCGTGGGCGTAGGGAAGGATTGCAAGTTCGAGGGCTTTGCCGGTGGAAACGGCGAGCAGGCGATCGAAATAGGCCGGGGCGAAGGAGCGAAAGGGGATCGTTTTTTCCCGGGCCGAGGAGCGCGATTTCCAAACGATCGCCAGCACGGTGCGGGGCAAAATGATGAACAGGCCGATGGTGATGGCGTACAGATGGATCCAGCCTTTTGCACTGACACCGGGATTGTCCACACCGCCCATGGCGCGGAGTCCTTCAAGATCCGGCAGGGAAATTCCGGAAATCGCCGAGGCGGGGCCCAGCAGGATTTTCAGGAACGGGTGGAGACTTTCAGCGGTAAAAAACGTGCTTTCCCAGATCGCCCGATATTCGTTGGCCAGGCCTTTCACGTACATTCCGGCGATGGCTCCGGCTGCAAGAACGGCAGCTGCGAAGTGCAAAACGGCTTTCGTTTTGGCTGCGAAAACGGGCAGGATCGCGCGAGTCCAGTTTTTTTGAAACAGGGAGAGGCCTCGCCGAATTTCGTCCGGCTCGTCGTCGTTCTGCACGGTCGGTGGGCGCGAAACCACAAGCCGGGATGCGAAATCACCCTTCGCAGGCGAGGATTTCCGGAAGAAACCGATGAGTTCCCGGACATAAATCACGGCGTTCCAGAGGAGAATTCCGAGCAGCGGAAAGGCGAGGATGTTGATCTTTTTTTCCGGCCCGAGCTCGTTGGTGAGAAACCCGGCAGCGGCTGCGAGCAGGATCGCTCCAATCGCGAATCCGCGGAATTTGGCCATTGGATCGGCATGGGTGAGGGCGGAAACAGGCTCGTGCCGGCTTTCCAGGTGCCCGAGGAGCCGTTGGGCGCGCTGTACGATGAAGGTTTCTGCTTCGACCGGTTTCACGCCTTCCGGCAGGGGTGCTCCGGCGGCGTGGGATGCGGCGTCGCGCTCGGTGGCCGGCAGCACGGTCTCGCCCGGATCGGATTCTTCGATCGACTGCACCAGCAGCAGGTTTCTGGCGTCAGCGGGATTCATGAAACCACTTGGAAACCGGGACGGGTCGTGCCGCAATTCCAGCACTCGCTGAATTCTTTCTCCACTGCTTCCCCGCAATCGGGGCAGGTCCAGTCCTCCAGCCCTTTCGCATCGGCCTGTTTTTCGGCATCCACTTTTGCGGCGGCAATGATCTCCTCCGCCCGCTCGAAATCCTCATCATGCACCACCCACAGTTCGGGATAGATTTCGTGGAACGGAATTTCCCCGACTGCGACACCGGCACCGACATTCCGCACGGAGGTGGTGATGTCGTTCGATTCGAGAATCGACTGGTAATAACCGACCTTGGTGAAGTCGATGTGTTCGTAGACTTTTTTCATCAAATGGGAGTCGGTTTTTCCAGGACCGCGGGGCGACTCGGGTCGTTTTCGTAAAAATGAGCCAGCCCGATGGCGAGGGCATCCGCCGCATCATGGGCCGGTGTTTCGGTCAAATTCAGAAGCGCCCGCATCATGAATGCGACCTGCTGCTTGTCCGCCGCACCGCGACCGACAACCGCCTGTTTGACGCGGCGGGGAGCATACTCAAAAATTTCCAGCCCGTGTTCCGCGGCAGCGAGAATGGCCGAACCGCGGGCAGCACCGAGCGTGATCGCTGTTTTATAACTCTGAACGTAAATAACCCCTTCGACCGCGCATACTTCGGGCGAAAATTCGCGAATCACGTCATTCAATTCCTCGCGAATCCGCACGAGGCAGCCGGACGGGCGCAGCTTTTTCGGATTTTGGATCACGTCAAAGGCGAGGGCCCGGTATTCAATTTTCCCGTTTCGGATTTTTGGATCGGGAGCGACCCGTTCGATCACGGCGTAGCCGGTGTTTCGAAGGGCGGGGTCGATGGAAAGCACGCGCATGGTGAGAGTTTCAACCTACAACCGAAATCCGTGCGGCAAAAGCTCCTCAATTGTCAGCAAATCCCAGGAATCGTTGCCCCGGTCGATGAGAATGCGCGTGAGATCGTCGTCGGCAAATTCGCGGATCACCTGTCGGCAGATTCCACAGGGGGAGCGGTCTTTTAATTCTGCATCCTCCGGCGCATCAAGGACGGTCAGGGCGAGGGTTTCGATTTTCCGTAGCCCCGTTGCTACCGCAGCGAAGATCGCGGTTCGTTCCGCACAAACTGTGCCGCCGTAACTGGCGTTTTCGATGTTGCAGCCGCTAAACACGGTCTCATCCTCCGCCATTTTCACTGCTGCGCCGACCCGGAATTTTGAATACGGGGCGTAAGCGCGGCCGGCCGCTTCGCGGGCCGCGGCAATCAATTCGGAGTCGGACGGGTGCTTGCTCATGACATCACGCGATCGACCAGGATGCTCTGAATAATGGCGTAAAACTCAAATTGGGTCAGCAACATGGCGCGTGCCCCGTCGATTCCGTCCGTTTTCTCCTGCAGCATCATCAGGAACCGGTTGTCGTCCTCAGCCAGGTCGTGGACTTCGTTTAGCAGCAAACGGGCCTGGTTGAGGGTGCTGTACCATTCTTC
>JABDJT010000558.1 GCA_013003335.1 Verrucomicrobiales bacterium
GACCTACCAGGTCAAAGCGCACGATACCGGGATTCTAAGCGTTCTCTTTATCAACCACATTGATGATCAGCCGGACGAGGAGTGGATGACGTTGTTTCCGGGTGAAGAGAGTCGAATCCTCGAATTACCCCGACAGAAAAATCCCTTTGTCCGCCCACTGATATTCGGGTCCTGCATCCTTCTCGCTTTTTTCGTTCTCCGTGTCTTCCAGAAAATGGCACGCACAGGCAGTCAAAGCTGAAAATCGAATGAACAGGGTTCGTTCGGTAAACCAACCCTTGTTGAATCGAAACGAGAGGCTCAACTGCCTCACATGGCTTTTTCTTCCTCGGTCGCCGGACCTTCGGCTTCGCCCCCACCTCCTCCGTCGCCTTCCATGACAATCCCGGCTTCAGCCGCAAAATCAGCCAGGGCCAATTCCTCAAGGGCGGAACGCTCGGCTTCCATCGCCTCCAATTCGGTGGAATCGATGCTGTCGCGGGCAACGCGGGCCCGGCCTTTCGCTTCGTCTTTTTCTTCCCGAACCATTTCTTCGAGGCGGTTCAGAGTATCACCGGCGCCGCCGATTTCATTAATCATGCCGGCTGCCATTTCGTTGAGCTCGGCGGTGGCCTTGGCGATTTTCGTTTCGGAAATATCCCGCTTGAGCGACTCGATCTTGTCGCGCGCGGCTTTCACGGCCACATCGCGGGAACGCTTGAGTTCTTCGTAAGTCGTTTCGGCTGCTTCAAGTTGCTCAACATTGGTGGCATATTCTTCTTTCAACTGCTGCAGCCGAAGGGCGTATTCACCGGCCAGTTTCCGGTTGCCTGCCTTCAGGTGAGCCGAGGTTTTGGCGTTCAATTCTTTGAGTTCGCGCTTTTCTTTTTCGACTTGCGACATCAGGCGTTCGCAAAGACCGGCGTGGGCGGCAAGGCCCTTGTTGTATTCTGAAATCTGTTTTCGCAGATTTTCTTTTTCGACTTCAAGAAGAGCTTCAGGATTCTGTCTTTCGAGACCGGAAACGAACAGGCCGAAAAAGCCGCGGATGAGATTGCCAATGCGTTTGAACATGTTGGACGTGATGTGTGGGTTTGGTTTTCGGAGTATTGGACAGTTGAAACCGAATCACAAGCCGGTTTTGTGGGGCGGCGATTACAAAATGAAATTGCCTTTGTACAATCCGGACGGAAAATGGGAGTACCGTACCCGTATGCCTGCCGATTCTGCCAATCTCAACCGGGCGCTCTACTCGCTTCGTGACCTCCTTTCCCGCGAATCCAATCGTGGCCGGAAAACAGTTCCGCTTTCCCCGGAATCACTCGACCGTCTGGAATCAATGCCGGGGGCCGTGATGCGTTCGGTGGCCAATCAACCGGAAAAGAAAAAGGCAGCGGCCGAACCAATGACAACGGAAATTCCCTCCAATTCGGTCGTCCGCGAACCGGCCGCGGAGCCCATGAAGACAGAAACCACAGCTACGCCGGCGGCAGCAACCATGACCGGCGAAATGGAAACCGTCCCCGGAAAGGAACAGCGCGAAATTGAAATTCTCATGCCTGAAGGGGAAACCAAGCGGGAAAAGCTGCGGAACCTGTTCCGAATGGCGAAGGCCTGTGAAATCTGTCGCAACATGGAGACGCTTCGGGATCAATTGGTGTTCGCGACTGGCAATCCGGAAGCGGAACTGATGTTTGTCGGGGAGGCGCCGGGGGCGGAGGAGGAGGCTCAAAAAGAACCTTTCGTCGGCGCGGCCGGGCAAAAATTGAACGGAATCATCCAGGCAATGGGCCTGAAACGCGAAGACCTCTACATTTCCAATATCGTGAAATATCGTCCCTTGAAAGGTGACGGACGTTCCCAGGGGATGCAAAATCGCAAACCAACGCCCGACGAAATGGGCACATTCGTCAAGTTCATCCTCGCCGAAATCGATATCGTGAAACCGAAGGCAATCGTCGCCCTGGGTGCAACCGCGGCGGAGGGACTTCTGGGAATTGCCGGTTCCGTCGGCCGGATGCGAAACCGGTTTTACAATCTCGACGGAATACCGGTCATGGTGACCTACCACCCGAGTTACCTTCTGCGATCCGAAAAGGATTTCGACGGAGGAAAATCGAAAAAGAGAATGGTTTGGGAGGATATACTGCTGGTGATGGAAAAAATCGGGATGCCGGTCAGTGAAAAACAACGGGGCTATTTTGCATGAGCGAAGCGGAGGCCAAGGCGGCTCCATCACCGTGGAGCAAGGTATTCTGGATGTTCGTAATCCTGATCGCTGCGGGGTTGATCGCCTTTTTGGCATCGATCTGGCTCGGCAACCAGGCAATTGATGCCGGAAAAGAAAATCTCAATACCGCGATCAATTTGTTCAAACCAAACGAAGTCATCCGGGATTTTCACGAATGGCGAGAACTGCAGGTGGATGGAAACGAGGGGAACGTTCTCGAACTGGCGACTGCCGAAGCGACAGAAAAACTCACGCGATCAACAAACGTCGAATGGTTCGGAAAAGTGATGCCGCTCGGAACCACGATTTCTGATATCAGCATTCCCGCCACCTATCGCTATCATATCGATTTGAGCGGAGAATGGTTCATCGAATCCGACGGAGGCAGATTGATGGTAATCGCTCCGAAGTTGCAGCCCAGTCTTCCGGTCGCCTTCGATACCGGCCGGATGCAGAAAAAGACCAAATCCGGGTGGGGTCGCTGGGATGGGAATGATAATTTGGCGGAACTGGAAAAAAGCATCACGACAAAGCTGGCGGAGCGGGCGTCCGATGAAAAAACGATCGCGAAAATCCGGGACGAAGCCCGGCTCTCGCTCGCCAAGTTTCTCAAGACCTGGCTCCTGAAACAGGAAGGCTGGGGCGAAGGCCGGTTTGAAGAGATCGTCGTGAAATTTGAGGACGAAGAGGATCTGAAACTACTCGACGCCCCGGAAACGTTGCGATTGGGGAGCGAAATCCCGGATGCTGTTTCCGAAGCAACAGGGTTGGATTGACGAGCCAACAGGGTTGATTCGTTTCAAACCTCCACCGTTTCCGCCGCAACCGGATCGTGCTTGGAAGCCTGTGCCTGCAGAGCCTTTTCGACCGGGGTGAGAATTCGCTCCAGTTCAGTCAGGTTCAGCTCCACTTGATCGATCGCCTTCAACTGCGGGTCATACCGCTTTCGATGGTCCCGACACACTTTTCGGAGAGGTTCAAAGAGCTGGACAAAATCATTGAAAAAGCTGCCTGCGGCCGACTCGAAGGCTTTTCTTTGAAAATGAGCGAGAGCCTTTCGCTGCTCCTCAAGATTTTCGGAGTAATACCGCCGAATCCGCGTCACTGAACGGCTCCCCAGCACGGCGCCGAGCAGCAGGAACAACGCAGCGAGCCCGTAGCAGACAACATTCCACGGCTCGATTTTCTGCATCCCGAGGATAATGCCCGCCGCAACTGATGCCCCGGAAAGCAGGACAAAGGTCCACATTCCCCGGCTACGCGCCCGAAACCGCTTTTTCAATTCCTGTTTCAGTTTCAGCTTTTTCAAAGTCTCAGCCGTGATGGCTTCCACTTCGATCTCGATTCGCTTCCGCGATTCCGACCAGTCGGGCTCTCCATCCTCTCCGACCGACAATTGCAGATTGAAAGCCTCGGCCATTTCATCAGAAACCCGCTCCCAAAGCTGCTGAACATCTTCCTGCACGGCATTCGCACCGACACCGACACTCCGTCGCACGGCTTTCATCGTAGTGGCGAAAACCAGGTCTTCGATCTGTTCGGAAGTTTTCGCCCCCGGAGTCAGAGTCGCGAGGATTTTGAATTCGCTTTCCAGGAACGGCTCGGCCTGCAATCCGGCCGCCATGAAACTTTGATCAAACGCCTCAAAAAGCGGCTCGCATATCGTCAAGGTCCGCCCGAGCTGAATTTTTGACGCGGCTTCCAGACCGCTCAGCAATTCGGTATCCGCCCGGATAATTTCCGCCGCCGCGCCGAGCTTCTCTTTCACCTCCCCGAGCACGTAACAGGCCGCCCGCCACGTGCTGATCAGCTTTGTGAGCCTCGTTTCCGATGATTCCACCACGCTGGAAATGTATTGCTCCAGTGCCTCCACATGGCTGGCTCCCCATAGGGCTTCCTTGTCGTGGCCGCTGGTTTTGGCGAGAAATGCCTGTTTCGCCGAGACGGAAAACGTCGGGAAATGCTGCCCAAACCGGTGATGCGCAGTGCGCTGCAGGTGTTCGAGAATCGCATTTACCTCCTCTTCCGTCCGCAAATCGCATTGCTGCAGCACGAAAACGACTTTCTTCTTCCACTGGTGATGAATCCGGTCGAGCAAATCCCAGGTAGTCGCGCCCCACGGGTTTGTCACTGAAAAGACAAACAACACCAGGTCCGCCATTGGGAGAAAATGCTCTGTGATTTGCTGGTGATGCAACTCGATGGAATTCGTGCCCGGTGTGTCGACGATATTGAAATCTTTCAGGAATTCGTTGGGGCGATAGATTTCCAGGACATCCTCGCTGACTTCAAATTCGTGGGATTCGTTGCCGTGTTTGAAAAACCCGATTTTATCCGTGGTCGGCAAGACGTCCGTGGAACAAAAATCCGCGCCGAACAGAGCGTTCAGCAGGGTCGATTTTCCGGCATTCACCTCCCCGACCACAACGAACAGAAATGGATCCTTCAATCCGGCCATCAGATTCCGCAGCAGAGTGATTCGGGCCGGGTTGACACCGCTGTCTTCACCGAGCTCGTTCAGCGTGTCGACCGCTGAACTCAATCGTTTGCGAGTTTCGAAATAATTTTTACCCAGCATGGCCGGAGCAGAATAACGGGAGGAGAACGGACTAACGGAAATCCATGTTCATATTGGCGCGTTTTATCAAATTTGCCAAATAGTTTGCAAAACTTAATCAAATTTGCCAAAGATTCGTGCTATCACTCCCGTTTGAACGATTGGCCACACACAATTCATGGAAATATTGATCGGACTCATCCCGCTGCTGGCGGCTTCGGCCTTCTGCGTTACCTTCGGCCCGAAAATTTTTCATGTTAGCTGTCGAAAAAGTCGGGATTCAATTCGGAGGCAGAACGCTGTTCCGCGATCTGTCCTTTACAATTCGAGCCCGGGAACGCCTTTCGCTTGCCGGCCCGAATGGCGCCGGGAAGTCGACGCTTCTAAAAATCATCACGGGCATCGAGACGCCTGACACGGGCCGAATCGTTAAGCCAAAACAGGTTACTGTCGGATATCTGCCACAGGAGGGCGTCAAGCACAGTGGATCAACGTTGTTTACCGAGGCGGAAAAAGCCTTCGACGACGTCCTGGAATTGAAAGAGCAACTCGCCGAGGTCGAGTCCAAACTGGAATCGCTCGATCCGGAAAAAGACGCGGAAAAATACGGCGACACCCTGGAGGTGTTCGGCGATTTGCAGCTCCGGCTCGATCACCACGACCTGGCCCGGATGAAACCGCGAATCGAGACAATCCTCGGCGGGCTCGGTTTTTCCAAGAGCGATCTCAAACGCCAGACGGAAGAATTTTCCGGCGGCTGGCAGATGCGAATCGCGCTGGCAAAACTGCTCCTGCGAGAGCCAAGCGTCCTGCTTCTGGACGAACCCACCAACCACCTCGACATCGAAACCGTGCAGTGGCTCGAGCAATGGCTCCGGAATTATGGCGGCGCGATTTTGCTGATCTCCCACGACCGCAGCCTGCTCGATAATTTGTCTAACGGCACCCTCGCCTTCGAATCCGGGCAGGTGCAGAGATATGCCGGAAACTATTCCTTTTACCTGCGCGAGCGGGAATCCCGCCGCGAACAGCTGGAGCGCTCCTACAAAAATCAGCAGCGTGAAATCGAGAAGGCCGAGCAACTCATCAACCGATTTCGCGCCAAAGCAACAAAGGCGAAAATGGTGCAGTCGCGGATCAAGCAACTCGAAAAAATGGAGCGAATCGAGCTGGAATCGGACGATGTCTCGATCGGATTCGAATTTCCCCAGCCCGAGCGCAGCGGTCACACCGTGCTGACGTTGGAAAACGTGAACAAATTCTACGGCGACCTGCACGTTCTGAAAGATCTCGATTTCGAAATCGAACGCGGAGATCGAATTGCGATTGTCGGCGTAAACGGGGCCGGAAAATCGACATTCTCGCGCATTATCGCCAAAACCGAGGAGCCGACCGACGGCACGGTGAAGGCCGGACACAAAGTAGGAATCAGCTACTTTTCGCAGAATCACGCCGAAGAACTCGCCTCCGACCGAACCGTTCTTGAAACTCTCGAAGGTAACGTCACCGAAGCCGCGGCTGGAAATCTCCGCACGCTGCTCGGGGCGTTTTTGTTTCGCGGCGACGACGTGTTCAAGCAGGTCGGCGTGCTCAGCGGAGGCGAACGCAGCCGGCTAGCCCTCGCGAAAATGCTCCTGCAGCCCGCCAATTTCCTCATCCTCGACGAACCAACCAACCACCTCGACATGCAGTCGCAGGAGGTCCTGCAGAAAGCGCTCAGCGACTACACCGGCACCTACGTCATCGTTTCTCACAACCGCTCCTTTCTCGATCCCATCGTTACGAAAGTCCTCGAATTCATCCCCGGACGACCGCCGCGGCTTTTCCACGGAAACATGACGTGGTATCTCGAAAAGAAGGCGGAGGAACGGGCCGCCGCCGAAGCTGCCGTAATTCCCGCCTCCACCAAAAAATCCGGCCCGAAGAGCTCAACCGGTGGTGATTCGTCCACCAACCGGAAAGAGCAGCGCCGGATCGAAGCCGAGGCCCGACAGGAAAAGGCCAAGAAGCTGAAACCACTTCGCTCGAAACTCGAAGAAACCGAATCTTCCATCGGAAAACTGGAAGCGGAAAAAGCGGAACTGACAGGCAAGCTGGTCGATCCTGAATTTTTCAAGACCGCCGGGGAAGAGG
>JABDJT010000561.1 GCA_013003335.1 Verrucomicrobiales bacterium
CTGCTGGCCTTTCCCGTCCTGATTCTGTTGATCCTGCGGGTCGTTTTTCCCGTCCTGGTTTTGATCCTGCTGGTCCTGATTCTGCGGGTCCTGACCTTTCCCGTCCTGGTCCTGCGGCTCCTGTTCACCCTTGTCGTCCTGGTCCTGATTCTGCTGATTGGGATCCTGATTCTGATTTTGGTCCTGCTGATCCTGATTCTGGTCGTTTTGGTCCTGATCTTCTTTTTCCTCTTCTTTCTCGTCCTCTTTTTCCTCCTCCTTTTCTTCTTCTTCTTTTTTCTCCTTTTCCTTTTCCTTTTCCTGTTCTTCCTGTTGCTTCTCCTGCTCGTCCATTTGGTCGAGGTATTCGAGGTGCTTTTTGACTGCTTCGATGTTCTTCGCGGTCTGCGGATTGGAACTGTCGATTTCAGCGGCTGCCTCGTAATGCTCGACAGATTTTTCCCAGATTTCGCGAACCTGCTGTCGGAGGTTTTTGTCTGGAATGGGAGGGGGACCGCCAATGCCTTCGGCTTTCGATCGATCCCAGCCGAGAAGGACTTCGCCGCTGCGGAACAGGGTGTTTCCGATGTTGTATTGTGCTTTCCCGATTTCGGCCGGAGTCGCCCCGGAAGAGGCGAGGACCTGGCCGAAACTTTCCTGGGCCAGTTCAAAATTTCCTGCTTTGTAGGCGGCTGCACCGAGACCGAGGTTCATCCACCGTGCCTGTTCTTCCGTTTCCGGCTGCCGCAGTTCCTCCTGGTAGTTTGCGATCGCCTGGTCGAAGTCATTCCGTTTCAGCGCGCGGTAGCCGGTGCTTTCCACTTCTACTGCAGAGAGAAAATGTCCGGCTGGCAGGGTCAAAATTATGATCGCCACGATCGATTTTCCGGCCCGAACAGGGAGGGGCGGAGGCACGTCCAGGGCTTCTGTTTGGCCCGAAAACGCGCGGACGAGGGAACGACTGGAGGCGGGCAGCAGGAAGGCAAGCAGCCATAGAAATACCGCGATACTCAGTGGCCACATGAATCGCTCTTTCGGAATGCGGCGCGATATATTTTCCTCGAGGCGGGTCGCAGCCAGTGAGGCGATCGATTTTTCCACGACACCGGTGATGGAGACGCTGCCGCCGAGGGTGAGATAGACGCCCGCGCCCGATTCGGCACTGAGCTTTTGCAGTGCCGCAGGATCGAGACGGGAGCGGACAGCCTGTCCACTTTCGTCGGTGACAAATACGCCGGGCTGGGGGTTCCCCTTGGAATCCGGCTCAGGAATGATCGAACCGGTTTCCGTGCCGACGCCAATTGCCACAATCACCATGCCCAGTTCATTGGCCTTGTCTTTGAGGTCCTGCACGATTTCGCCGCCGCCTTCGAGGTCTTCTCCGTCGGAAAAAATGATCAGGGCACTCTCTTCGCTCTCCGCTTCTTCGAACGTTTCGAGAGCCATCTGGACGGGCGCAGACAAATTTGTGCCGCCTCGGGGAATGATTTCGGTGTCGAGTTGGTCGATCGATTCGATAATCGCATCGTGATCGACCGTGAGCGGGGCCTGCAAAAATGCCCGGCCGGCGAAGGCGATCAGGCCGATCCGGTCCTCCGGCAGGGTGCGGACGATGTCCTCTGCAGCCAGCTTGGCGCGGGTGAGGCGGTCCGGCTGCAAATCGGTCGCGAGCATCGAGCGCGAGGTGTCGAGTGCAATGATGACATTGCGGCCTTCCGAATGTGTTTCGCTTTCGACAAATCCCCACTCGGGCCGGGCCAGGGCAATGATAAGAAACGCCAGGGCCAGCAGGTTCATTGAAAATACAGTCCACCGCAGCCATTGAGCGGCCCCGACGATCAACTCCCCGCGCAGGCGTGGCGAAACGAGCGACTCCCCGCCTTTCCCGGTGGACACATGCGACCACACCCGCAGGAGTGCCAGAAACGGCAGCGGGATGAGCATGAACAACCAGGCGGGCGAGTCGAAAGTCATGGGTTTCTTACAAATATCTAAATCAGGGGAATCGTTTCCAGAAGGTCTCCCCGCCAATCAATGCCAGCAAGCCGAAAAGGAAGGCAAAAAAGGCGGGCCAGTAAAACAGTTCATCGGCGGAAACGGTCGTTCGGGTTTTGACCTCGGTTTTTTCCAGGTCATCGATCAGGCGGAAAATGCGGTCAAGTCCCTCGGTGTCCTGGGCCCGGAAATATTCGCCGTCGGCGATGGCGGCGATTTCCTGGAGGGTTGCCTCATCGTATTCCTGGCTGAGGCGCTGGGGACCTCGCGGAGTTTGGACGACGTAATCGCCGTAGGTACCGACGGCGATGGTGTAAATTTTGACTCCCACGGTTTTGGCCATCTTCGCTGCTTCGATGGGAGAAATTTTGCCGGCGTTGTTTACGCCATCGGTGAGCAAAACGACCACCTTGGATTTAGCGGGGCGCTTGTCGAGGCGGCTGGCGGCAGCGGCGATCGCGGACCCGATGGCAGTGCCGTCTTCGACCAGCCCGATGCGAACGCGGCCGAGACCGTTTTCGCCTTCCAGCCAGCTGTGCGAAACCGTCAGCGGGCTGGCGAGATAGGGGCGGCCGGCGAATGCGAGCAGGCCGATGCGGTCCGTTTTGCGGCCCCGGATGAAGTCGCGGGTCACCTTTTTTGCCGCCTGGAGACGATTGGCGCGCGTCCCGCCAATCACGAAATCTTCCACCTGCATCGAACGCGAAACATCGATCGCGAGCAGCAGTTCAATGCCGCTTTCGGTCGTGGTGGTCTTTTTGTCCACCCATTGCGGGCGGGTGAGGGCGAGGATTCCGCAGGCAAGGGCGAGCATCATCAGGGCCGTGCGAAATCCGCCGGCACGGGAACGCGTAACCGGCCCAAGCCGGTTCAGGATGTGCAGGGAAGAGAAAATCACTGCGCCCTGCTGCCCCATTTTTCCTTTCAGGACCATCAGGAGCGGAATCAGGCCAAGCAGCAACAGTGCCCACGGGTAGGCGAGTTCAAAGCTGGTTTCGGCGAGGATCAGGTTCACGGTCTAAAATGGAAAACGGTTCCCTTGGAAAGCGTCACGGTGCCTTCGAAATCGAAAAATGCAGGTGCAAAAATATTCGATTCCCGCCGGTTTTTTGTGACACTGGGAAATGTCCACTTCCGATCTCCGGGCCGATTTCGAGCGCGACGGGTTTGTTTCACTCCCCGGTTTCCTCGGGCCGGAGGAAATTGCGGAGGCGCGGGAAAACCTGGAGCGCTTCATACGCGATGTCGTTCCAACGATGTCGTCGACAGAAGTTTACCGCGAAAATGTGAACGACGAATCGACGCTGAAGCAGCTTCAGAAAATGGGCGAGCACGATTCGTGGTTCGGAGAATTGATGCGCGGGGAAAGATTTTGCGGGCTGGCAGAATCGTTACTCGGCGAGCCGGCCCGGCCGGTGAATCTGCAATATTTCAACAAGCCGCCGGGTGTCGGCCAGCCCACGCCGCCGCACCAGGACGGCTACTATTTTCACCTGAAACCGAATCATGCGGTCACAATGTGGCTGGCGCTGGAAGATGTCGGCGAGGAGCAGGGCTGCGTAAGATACGTTCGGGGCTCCAATCACTTTGGTATGCGGGCTCACGGAAAATCGGGCACGCTGGGGTTTTCGCAGGGCATTCTCGATTTTGGCATTCCGAACGATCTTGAAAACGAGGTCGCGTTTCCCTGCAAAGCCGGGCATCTCATCGCCCATCATTCGCTCACGATTCACCGCGCTGACGGAAACCGCACGACAGAGCGGACCCGTCAGGCACTCGGTTTCGTGTATTTCGCGGAATCCTGCGGGGAGGACGTGGCGGCGAAACGGGCGTATCAGGAGCGATTGGATGCGGAACTGAAGAGCAAAGGCGCGGTGTAAAAAATTCACTCCGACGCAGTCGGCAATTTCGCCCCGTTTTCCTCCAGCCAGGCATCCAGCTTTTCCCGAAGGGCAGCGGCGCGTTTCGGCTGGGTCCGGGCGAGGTTGGTCCGCTCGCCGAGGTCGAGGTCGAGATTGTAGAGTTCCAGCGCGTCGTCCTCGAACCACCGGATCAGCTTGAAATCGCCTTCCCGGATCGCAGCGCCGAGGCGGTTGCGCTTGTGGAACGCGTAGTTCGGGTAGTGGAAAAAGATTGCGTCGCGTTTCAGGTCGCCGCTCTGCGTCAAAATCGGGACGAGACTTTCGCCGTCGAGCGGGACGCCCGGTTTGGCCGGCAGGCCGGCGATCTCCATCAGGGTCGGGACGACGTCCGTGCTGATTACCGGTTCGTCCGAGCGGCTGCCCGGCTCGACGTTTCCGGGCCAGCGAACCAGCCACGGCACACGGATCCCGCCCTCGTACAGGTGGCCCTTGTTCGCGCGGAGCGGGCCGTTTCCAAAAAGCGAGCCGTTGTCCGATTTGAATAATACGAAGGTGTTTTCCCGCAAACCGAGTTCGTCGAGCGCCGCCAATACCCGGCCGATCGAGCGGTCCATGCCTTCGATCATCGCGGCGTAAGCGGGGTTCTCGACCTTTCCGATTTTTTTGTGTTTCTCGATCAAATCGTCGGGCGCTTGAATCGGGTAATGCACTGAATAATTCCAGAACGACAGGAAAAACGGCTGCTTGCCGTCCCGATGTTTTTCCAGGAACTCAATGCATTCGTCGGCCAACCGTTCCGGCAAATACTCGCCCTCTTTCCGCGGTTCGAGCGCCGGGATTTTGTAAGGCTCAAAATAACTTGGTGGCCCGCCGCGATCGCAGCCGCCGACATTCAAATCGAAACCCTGGAATTCCGGGCGCAGTGCCGGCTCGAATCGTTCGCCCGTCGATTCATCTTTCCCCGGTCGGTGCGAAAGATGCCATTTCCCGACAAAGCCGGTCGCATAGCCCGCCTCGTTTTTCAGGCGTTCCGCGATCGTTTCGGCTTTGAGCGGGAGGTAGGTCAGTTTTTCCGCCCCGGCGAATTTTTTCCCCTCCGGAACCATGCCGTCCTTGTGCCCCGGCGCGTGATTCGTGATCGCGAGGCGGGCGGGCGACTGCCCGGTCATCATGGCAGCACGAGTCGGCGTGCAAACCGGTGAGGCTGCATAGCCGTCGGTGAAAAGCATGCCTTCCCGCGCGAGGTGATCGAGATGCGGCGTGATGAGCGCTTCGTTGCCATTGAATGCCGTGTCGAACCAGCCGAGGTCATCGGCCATGATAATCAAAAAATTCGGCTTTTCGGCAGCGAAAGCGGAAGCGGCGAAAAGGGTGAAGAGGAAACAGGATGTCTTGTTTTTCACAGTCCAAGTGTGCTGGAAAATTTGCCGGGTGGCAATTTTCGATCGAACAGGGTTGGTTTAACGATCCAACCCTGTTGATTCGTCGGATTTGTTTCCGGCGCGATTCTGCCCTTTTCTCTCCGGCTGGTTTTGGATAAATTCAGAGCATGGTTCGATTTTCTCTCCTGCCCCTGATATTCCTGTTCGCCGCGACAACGGCTCCGGCGCAGTTCTCCAAAATCCCGACGGAACCGAAGCCGGGTGATGAGTTGCTGAACCAATATTTTGAAACGGAAACGAAACGGGTCGCGAACCGGACACTGGCCGCGATTGAGACAAAAGAGGACTGGGAAAATCAAAAAGACGCCTACCGGCGTCAGCTGTTTGAGATGCTCGGTCTGCAGCCGCTTCCGGCGCGGTCGAATTTGAAAGCGAAGGTCAACGGGCAGGTGGAAAAAGACGGCATCATTGTCGAGCGCGTCGTGTTCCAGTCCCGGCCCGGGCTCTATGTGACGGGTAATTTTTACCGGCCGAAGAAACAGGACGGACCGCTGCCGGCGATCCTGTATGTCTGCGGTCACGGGCGGGTGAAGATGGACGGCGTCAGTTATGGAAACAAAACGCACTACCAGCACCATGGAACGTGGTTTGCGAAAAACGGATATGTCTGCCTGACGATCGATACGCTGCAGCTCGGCGAAATCGAGGGGATTCACCATGGCACGCACAATCTCGATCGCTGGTGGTGGATTTCGCGCGGCTATACCTCGGCCGGGGTGGAGGCGTGGAACTGCATTCGGGCGCTGGATTATCTCGAAACGCGCGACGAAGTGGATATGGAAAAAGTCGGCGTGACGGGACGTTCAGGCGGCGGTGCCTACAGCTGGTGGATTTCGGCGCTGGATGAACGGATCAAGGTGTCCGCGCCGGTCGCGGGGATCGCCAGCATGAAAAATCACGTTGTCGACGGCTGCGTCGAGGGTCACTGCGACTGCATGTTTCAGCTGAATACCTACCGCTGGGATTTTCCGATGATCGCCGCGCTGGTCGCGCCACGCCCGCTTTTGATCGTGAACACCGACGACGACCGGATTTTTCCGACGGATGGCGTGGTGGATGTGTTCATGAAAACGCGCCGGATTTATGAGCTGCTCGACGCGAAAGAAAATCTCGGGCTGTCGATGTACCAGGGAGGTCACAAGGACACGCAGCCAATCCGCGTGGCGGCGTTTCACTGGTTCGAGCGGCATTTGAAAGGGAAGGACATCGATCACGAAATGGAGCACACCGTTGCGCCGAAAATTTTCGATCCGAAAGAACTGAAGGTGCTGGATTCGATCCCGGAAAACGAGCGCAACACATCGATCGACGAGTATTTCACCCGCCGGATTCCGCGCCGCGCGAAGCTGCCGGAATCGGCCACCGACTGGAAAGCGACCTCGGGTCTGATGCAGGCGCGGCTGAAATCGAAATCGTTTCGCGGTTGGCCGGGAAGACCGGAGGATCTCGATCTGACCGAGGATTTTTCGGCGGTGAAAGACGGGATGCAGTTCACGAAATACACGTTCCGGAGCCAGTCGCCGTTTCGCCTGCCGCTGTATGTCGTCCATCGTGAAGGTGTCAAACCGGAGGACCTCGAGTTGGTTGTTTTGAATGTGCTCGACGGCGAAAACTGGGACGAATTTTTGAGCGGGATCGGCGCGGCATTTCCCAAAGCGTTTCCCGGCGTCGAAGAGATGCCGGATTTGGATAAAGAGCAGTACGAGGCCGAGAAAAAAATGCATGCCGGCATGAAGTGGGGCATGGCATATCTCGCGCCGCGCGGAATCGGTCCGACGTCGTGGACGGATGACGAAAAGGAAGTGCGCCATATTCGCCGGCGTTTTGCCCTGCTCGGCCAGACGCTCGACGGCATGCGCGTATGGGACGCCCGCCGCGGCATCCAGGCGCTTCGGGAAATCGACGGAATGAGCGAGCCGAAGCTGTGGCTGCAGTCCAGCGGAACGATGGCGGGGAACACGTTGTATGCGTCGTTGTTTGAAAAAGACGTGCACCGGCTGGATTTGCATCGCCTGCCGGCGAGTCACCGCGAAGGGCCGACCTACATGAACGTGCTGCGATTTATGGACGTGTATCACGCGGCTGCCATCGCAGCCGGGAAATCGCAGGTTCGGATCTATTCGGATGACGAAAAAGCGTGGGCGTTTTTGACTGACACGGCGAAAAAATTGAAGTGGGACGAGAAGCAAGTGCAGATCCGCGAGTCGATGATGGGTGAAGAATCTGAGAAGAAAGAAAAGAGCGAGTGAATTTTGAAATCGAATCATAACAAAAAACCAAACATGAAAATACAAATCACACTTCTCGCCGCCGCAGCGATCGCCATTTCCGGCATCACGTTGCAGGCGCAGGACAAAAAATCGGGATCCGCTTCGGATTTTCTGAAAAAGCCGGTCAAAGGACTGGAACTGAAATCGGTCGGGCGGGTCAGCTTTGGGCCGAAGGGGCTGCTGCTCGTTTCTGATCCGGCGAGTGCATCGGTCGTGGCCATCGACACGGGCGATACCGGGCCGGTGAAAAAACTCGCGGCGAAAGTCGAGAATGTGGAAAGCAAATTGATCGACGCGTTCGGCGTGCAGAAAGGCGGCGTGAAAATCATCGACATGGCGGTGAATCCGGAAAGTGGAAACATCTGGCTGACGGCAAACGTGAACCCCGGCAATCAGCCGAAGATCGTGAAAGTCGATTCGGCCGGAAAATTTTCCGAGCCGGATTTGAAATCGATGCCGCACGTGCGGATGACGCTGCCCTCGAGCGAAAATGAAAAGCTGCGAAACGTGACCGATCTGGCCTGGGGTGAATTTTCCGTGATTGTTGCGGGACAATCCACCGGCGAGTTTTCCAACAAGATTTTCCAAATCCCGATCCCGCTGGAGCACGGCGAAAATGCGCAGTTTTATTCAGCGGAGACCTATCACGTCGCCCATCGGAAATGGGAAACGAAGGCACCGATCCAGTCGTTTATTCCCTACGAAGAGGACGGTAAAAATTACATCGTCGGTGCATTCGCCTGCACCCCGATCGCGAAGTTCCCGCTCGATGACATCGAGACCGGCGCTGAGGTGAAAGGCACCAGCGTCGTCGAACTCGGCTCCGGAAATCGTCCTCGCGACATGTTCACCTACAGGAAAGACGGCGAGGAATGGCTCGTGACCAACACCCATCGTTTCAAAAAGAACCTGTTCGGCCCGAGCAAATTCTGGGCGGCCAAAGTGAAAATGTCGCACCTGGAAGCGAATGACGAGGACAACACCAACGAGAATGCCGTTCGCCGGAACGACAAGGTGGCTTCCGGCCCCGAAGCCAACGGCATGGAAGTGGTCGAGGAATTATTCGGCGCGGTCCTGGTCAGCCAGCTCGAAAATGCCGAGGTCATCGTGCTGCGTGCGACGAGCGAGGAGGCAACGAGCCACGATCTGGAGTTGGTGGAGTTGAAGTGATCCGGCGCCGGTAATTTTCGCATGAAACGAATCAACAGGGTCTGTTCGATGAACCAACCCTGTTGGATCGTTTTCGCCGTTTTAGCAGTTTCGGTTTCCGGTCGGGCGGGGCAGAATCTGTTCCTGGAGCCTATGCCGCCGGAACAGCAGGCGGATGCGATCGAAAAGACCGGGACGGGCCCGATTGCGATTGAGCCGAAGTTTCGGACGTTGCCGGCGAATTTCCTGAAGTTCTACCTGCATTTTCCGGAGAAGATGGAACGGGGCTCGGCGTTTGAGCATCTTTCGTTGTTCGAAATTTCGGAAGACGGGAAAACGATGAAGCGGGTTCTGGATCCGTTTCGTGAGGTGGAGCTCTGGGATGAAACGCAGAAGCGGATGACGCTTTGGTTTCACCCCGGGCGGCAGAAGCCGGGGGTAAATCTGAATGTGGAATTCGGGCCGATCCTGGAAACGGGAAAATGGTATCGGCTCGATATTTCGGAGCAATGGAAAACGGAATCGGGCGAAAGGCTCGAGGGCGGTTCGGCAATGGTTTTCCGGGCGGGTGCGAAAGACACGTGGCAGCCGAAGCCGTCACGGTGGCAGTTTGAGGGTGCAAAATTGATTCCGCTGGGGAGCTGGAATCCGCGAATCGAGGAGCAGCTGGATCCGGTTTCGCTGCGGACGTCGCTGAAGATTCGATCAGCGGACGGAGAGGAGTTTCAGCCCCGGGTGAGCGGGGATTTGGTTTTGCAAGAGCCGGACGGCAAGTCGCTTTCGCCGGGGGAATACGAGTTGGTCGTGAGTCCGAAGCTGGAGGATCTCGCGGGGAACAGCATCGCGCGGCCGTTCAATGTCGATTTGGAGAAGAACCCGAATTTCAAACCCCGGACTGAACCGGTGGTGGTGCAATTCGAGATTCCGTGAAAAATCGGGTCGCAGTTATCGTGCAGTGCGGGAATTCAGGTCGCTGTCCGTGATGCCCGGCAATGTGGAACGTGCGTAGGCGTTGACAACGAGACCTTCCGGAAAATCGGCACGGGTGAAAATCAGGGGTCCCGCGTATTTTTGGAAATCCGAGTTGGAGGGGGCGCCTCCGGTCTGGTGTTCGGCTAGCGGAATGATCTGGTACATGATTTCGCTCCCGAGCTTGTTGTCGTCCTTGATCGTGATCTGGATGGAGTCTGCAACCCCGGAAGTCCGGATGGCACTGAATTCGATGGTGGGTGCGGACAGCTGACGGTTGGTGAGATTTCCATACTCTGCCGTGGCGACCGCGCTGGGTGAATAGGTCGTGGGATCTCTCGGAACGGCTTGAGCCTGAACAACAGTGCCGGGAGAGATCGGTATCGGCCGATAATCCTCTTCCCACCCACCGTAGTCAACGTTGCGAACGATATCAGATGTTCCGGGAGGGTTTGGATTGAGAACCTCAATTGAACTGGGAAACTGGCCATCGAGGAACTTTTGACCGGGTATGGAGAACTCGGGTTGTTTGAGCCTGATCAGGTCTTTTTCGGGAGGTTTCGCCAGCTCGAAACCGGGGTCGGTGGCATCGGGATCAGTTGTCGCAACCGTGGTTGCACCTGTCGAGCCCGTGGTGTGGGAGCCTTCTTCGTCGTAGTCCCAAACCCAGGTGCTCTTTACCGCGTAATTCACCATGTGAGAGCGGCTTTCGGTCAGAATCTTGACGGCATCTTCATCGAGTTTGAATGCCTTCACGCCGGGGGAACCGGAATTGGCCACTTCGAATCGCTTCGTAATTCCGTTCCAGTACACGCGTGGTGCGCTGGTAGCAGCCTCTTCACCGGTTTGATAATCCACTTCGATTTGAAGATCGACAAATCGACCGCTCAGACCCGTGACGGATGAAGCCTGTCTATCAGATGATACCGTCTTCAGTTTGGCGAGAACGAGTTCGACGGAGTCGATCTTTTCGAGGTTTCCGCCGAATCCTTCGTAGGCAGCGACGGCCGAATTGAGGACGGCCACGTCATTTTCCATCTTGGTGCGCGCGGCAGCCTCACGGGACTTGGTTCCGAGTTGAACGATACCGACAGCACTCAGCACACCAATGATTGCGATGTTGATCGCCATTTCGGGCAGAGAGAATCCGCCTGAGGCACTTTCTCGGGAGGGGGAGTTCATACTTAAAATATAATTTCCATAATTATCATGATTTTTCAACTTATTTTTGGAGAAAGTTTGTTTGGGTAGGCATGCGGTTGCCCGGCCTGGACGGCAGCTCCGGCTCCTTTTTTCCGGGTTGACCGCCTTTGATCTCTGGCTGACAGATTGCGGCGCTAAATCATGAGTTCACAAGACCCTTCTTCGTCCGAAAAATCTGTATCTGTGGTCACCGGCGGGGCCGGATTCCTGGGGTCCCACTTGACGGACCGGTTGCTGGCGGAAGGCCGCAAAGTTATCGCCGTGGACAATCTCATTACCGGTTCGAAGGAGAACATCGCTCACCTGGCGGACAACCCCGATTTCGAATTCATCGAGCACGACGTATCGACCTTCATCGATATTCCCGGCCGGGTCGATTTCGTCTATCACCTGGCCAGTCCGGCGAGTCCGATCGATTACCTGGAATTGCCGATCCAAACCCTGAAAGTGGGGGCACTGGGAACCCACAATGCGCTGGGACTGGCGAAAGCAAAAGGGGCGGGATTTTTAATCGCATCGACCTCTGAAGTTTACGGAGATCCCTTGATCCACCCGCAGACGGAAGATTACTGGGGCAACGTGAACCCCATCGGGCCGCGCGGCGTGTACGATGAGGCGAAACGTTTCGCGGAAGCGATTACGATGGCCTATCGGCGGACGCACGGGGTGGATACGAAGATTGTGCGGATTTTCAATACGTACGGGCCGCGGATGCGGCTGCGCGACGGACGAGTGGTGCCGGCGTTCATCGGCCAGGCGCTGGAAGGCACGCCGATCACAGTGTTCGGGGACGGGAGCCAGACGCGTTCGTTCTGTTTCGTGCGCGATTTGATCGACGGGATTTACCGGCTTTCGATGAGTGATTCATCCGGTCCGGTGAACATTGGAAATCCGGCGGAGATGACGATTTTGCAGTTTGCGGAAAAGATCACGGAGATCATAGATACGAGCAGTCCGATTGAGTTTCGGGATCTGCCGGAGGACGACCCGAAAGTCCGGCAGCCGGATATTTCACTGGCGAAAGAGTTGCTGGGTTGGGAACCGAAGGTGTCATTTGATGAAGGAATCCGGGAAACAATCGAATATTTTCGGCCCCGGGTGGACAAACCGGCGTGAGATTTTCGCTCTTTTTGGTATTGCCAAGGGGTTGCGGAAATTGTTAGAAACAGGCCAAGCGTCGAAAAATTTTATGATGATCACGAAAAAACGATTGGTAATTGCCGCCCTGATTGCTCCCCTGGTGGGAGTGGTTGGACTGGTAATTTATGCTCAGCAACAGGTCCAGGTGCAGCCCGGGAAAGGAATTGCGGTGAAAGGCATCGAAATCGAGGTGCAACAGACCCCGGAATTTCAGGCAGCCAATGTGCGAGGAAAGAAGATCGACAATCCCCGTGACTGGGTGGAAATCGAAGTCGAGTTCGACGTAGACGGCGTCAATCCCCGCGATGCGGTGATTCCCGAATTGATTTTCCGCTATTACGTCGGGATCCGGGACCAGCAGAACCAGGCTGTTGTTTTGACGGGTGATGTGGTGCATGTCAACGTGGTAGGGGGCGAATCCTACTATTCTGCAGCTTACGTGGCTCCCTCAACGCTGGGTAAATTCACCGGTGATTTCAAACGATTCGAAGCGGGGAAAGTGCAAGCCGTCGGTGTGGAGATTTATTACAACGGAGTTCTGGTTGGCGGTGGGTTGGAAAAGGTCAACGCAAAATTCTGGGAGCAGATTGCCCCGCAACCCGGTGTTTTGTCCCGGCAGGACACACCGTTTTCTCTTCTATGGATTGACCGCTACGCCGACGAAAAGAACAAGTGAACTCCTGAATTGCTTCTCCTCTCCCTTTTACAGACGACCGCTGATCCGGATTTTCTGGAATCCGAACCAAGCGGTCGCCACTGTCTAAAACCTTTTGTAATCAACAGAATATGGCAGATAACCGCATCCAAACCATCAACCTCGGATCGCAACACGTGTCCGGTGCAGTTTTCCGCAAGAAGAGCGATGGCGGCCTGATCCTGGACCGGTATTTCCGTTCCGACCTCGTAGGAGATCCCTCTGAAGAGCAGCGCCGTGATGCCCAAATGCGCATGGCCCTGAAAGAGGTGGTGGGCAATATGAAGGCGAAGGGATCGACCATTCCCTACCTCATTTCTTCGTTCCCGGTCTTCATGCGGTTCGTCAAGATCCCGCAGTTGGAAGGAGAGAAGGTTGAGGAGATCGTCGGTTTCGAAGCTCAGCAGCAGGTTCCTTACGACATCAACGATGTGGTCTGGGATTACCAATTGATGGGTGACGAGGATGACATTGAAGTGGAAGTTCTTCTCGCAGCCGCCAAGAAAGACGAGGTCAATGACATCGATGAACTGGTGGAAAAAGCCGATCTGAAGAGCGGCGGTGTGGAAGTCTCTCCGGTGGCGCTTTACAATGCGTTCCGGTTCAATTACCCGGACCTGGAGGATACCACCGTATTGATTGATATCGGGGCACGCACGACGGACCTGATCTACATCGAGGGCCAGAAAGCTTTCATCCGAACGATCAAGATCGGTGGAGCAGACATCACCAAAGCAATCGCGAAGGAATTCTCGGTCAGCTATGAAGACGCGGATCACCAGAAGGTGGCGAACGGTTTCGTGGCTCTGGGTGGACCGTATGCCGATCATGAAGACCCGGTGATCGCCGGTGTGTCGAAAGTCATTCGCAATTCGCTGACCCGGCTGCATGCGGAAGTGATGCGAACCACGAACTTTTATCGCGCCCAGCAGGGAGGCAGTACCCCTCAATTGGCTTTGATCAGCGGAGCGACCGCCGCGTTGCCGTTTATCCGGGAATTTTTCGCGGAAAAACTGAATCTGCCGATCGATTACTTCAACGCACTGAGAAATGTCGAAGTATCCGGTGGGGTGGACCAGGAACTGGCCGCCTCTCACGCCCATACCCTGGGGGACCTGGTGGGATCGGCGATTCGCCAGGCAGGGCAGTGCCCGATTGCTGTCCTTCTTGAGCCGGACTCGGTGAAGGCGGCTCAGGATTTGGAAAAACGGAAGCCGGCTCTCATCGTAGCGGCGGCAGCTGTCACGGGTTTGTTGGGGGCTCTCGGCCTGTTCTACACGCAGGGAAAAGCGGCCGCTGAAGACAAGGCCACCTTGATCAGTGCTGAGGCCGGAAATCTGCAGAATAACGCCGACTCGATTGACACCTTGCAGGCCCGGATTACCGACTTGAGCACCAAGAAGGAACCCTTCAAAGAAGCGGTTCTGCACCGGGCTTACTGGGTGGACATGTTCAATTACCTGAGCAACAAAATGCCCAACGACGCCATCTGGATCACCAGCCTGAAACCGACGTCCGGTGGCGAAGTGGTCGTGGAAGATCCGTCCGAGCCGATCGTCGGAGACGGTGAAAAAGTCATCGACGGCTTTGAGGTGAAGGGGCTTTGGCGCGAGGGTGGATCCAATGTCCGTGGGCCGGAAGTGGTTTACGATTACTTCAACGCTCTCAAGCAGGATGCCATCGACAACCCCCTGGAAGCCCGGTTCGATCTCGGCGAAGTCGATGCCAAGGACGCGCTGACGGTGAAGACGTCCGATGGAACGCTGTATGCCTACGAATGGACCATGAATTTACCGATCCCTGCTGCCTACCAGGTAAAATACCAGGATCAATAAAACCGAAAACCTTTTCCCAAGTTACCGAGCCGAATTTCGCATTTCACTTATGAAACCAAACGTCTGGTTGTCCGTTTTTGGAGTTGTTGCTGCCGTATTCATCGGGGGCGCAGCCTTCTTCATGATTTCCGCAAAAAGCGCCCATGATGAGGCGGTGGGAAAATGGGATGAAAACCTCAGCAAGATTGATCGGCTTGGGAAACGGGTGCCATTTCCCAGCAAAGAAGCCGAAGGTGCGCTCGAGGCTTCCTTGAACGAATACAAAGGCGCCGTAGATAATTTGTATCAGGCACTGAAAGAGTTTCAGAAGCCGCTCGACAACACGGTGAGTGACACTGGTTTCCAGCAACTGGTAAAAACCAAGGTTGATGCCTTCAAGGAGATGGCGCGGACCCGCGATCCGCAATTCGAAATCAACGCCGGTGACGGCGATGATGGTGCTTTTTATCTGGGGTTTGATGCGTACCAGGCCGCCATTCCCGCACCCGATACCGTTCCGATCCTGGTTTACGAATTGAACGCGATTGAGCATCTCTGTCAGACCCTCGTCAAGAGCGACGCGATCAGTCTCGAGATGCTGGAACGGGACCTGATTCCCGGTGAAGCCGGTGCGACAGCCGAGAAGCAGGAATCCTCAGTGGTCCATCGATATCCTGTGCGGATCCGCTTCAATGCATCTCACGATTCCTTTCAGAATTTTGTAAATACGATCGCAAACGATCAGGAGTATTTCTATGTGATCCGGGTCATGCAGATGGAGAACAGCAATCCTGAGGGCGTTGCGAAATTCTCGTCGGGGCCGGCCGGTTCGCGCATGCCGCGCTTCCGCCGCGATGCCACCGGTGAAATTGCGACGCAGGAAGAGTTGGAGAAACAGGGTTATCCCGATGTCTCCGGCGTGGAGTTGCAGCAGAAGATGGCTGCTGAAGGCTGGGAACTGGTCACCCAGGATGCCCAGTGGGTGATGGGCCGGGAAACCGTGGATGCTTTTATGATTATTGATATCGTCCGTTTCGTGGATCCCTCAGAAGCCGGGGCGAACGATGCGGGAGATGGGGATGATGGGTCGAAAGGCGGAAGCAAAGGAAGGCCTCAGCGACCGGCCCCGAAAGGATAAGAGAGGGAAAGAGTAAAACGAACCAACACGGTCTGTTAGCCAATCCAACCCTGTTGAATCAAAACCGACGAAAACTGAGAGTTACAAATAATGAATAACGCGTGGGACAAATTTCTTTTGATTGCAGCATCCGTCGTCGTGATCGGGTTCAGCGGACTCTTCATCACCAAAGCCCTTTCCTACAACGAGCGGTTTGAATTTGAAGAGCCGAATCCGGACAACACGATCCAGCCGACTGATATCGCAATCGTGAAAGGCGCGACCGGTTTTGTGAAAGAGAAGCAGATCTGGACGCTTCCAATGAAGGGGAATCCGCCAAAAGAAGTCCCTTTGTTTGTTTCCATCCCGATTATTGAGACGAACGGCGAGTTGATCGACATGACCGATCCGAATTCCCCGAAGTTGCGGGAACCTGTTCCAAATAAGTGGCTTCTGGATAACAACCTGGATTTCCTGAATGCAGGAGTCCTCGGGCAGGATACGGACGGTGACGGATTTTCCAATCTGGAAGAGTTTAATTTCAAGTCAGATCCAAACAGCCCACAGAGCCACCCGCCATACGTTGGAAAGTTGTACTTGAAGCAGCGTCTGGCCAAAGTCTATCGGCTGAAGTTTGCGGCGCAGCCGGACGAAGACACCTTTCAAATCGTGCGCCTTCCCACGGCCGCGTGGCCGGGTCGCCAGGAAACGATGTTGATGTCTGTCGGAGATACGTCAAAAGACAATCAGTTCCGGGTCGAAAGTTTCGAGGCGAAAGAGGCGGAGCGGAACGGAATCACTGTGGATGCTTCGGTGGTCGAAATCACGTATATTCCCACCGGGAAAAAGTGGCGCCTGGTGCGAAATACGGAGCAGGATATCCCGACTTATTTTGGAGAATTGTCGTTCAAATTGGGCACGGTGGAGCCGCAATATATCAAAGAGGGCGACACGTTTACTTTGTCCACGGACAATACTTCAAAGTACCGATTGGTCGAAATTGAGCCGGATTCGGCCAAAATTTCGGTCCAAGACGCTTCTGGAGAGGAAAAAATCGTTGAAATCGGAAAGGAGAGTTGACATTATCCCCATTTTCATCTTTTCAATTAGGTTTCGCCGGTTTGAGACTCTTCTCAAATTTGACACCGCTTGAATACTTCCCCTTATGAGAACGAACGGAAACATAACACAAACTCGGGTTACCCTTTTGGGAGCAGCCGCCGCGATCGGTCTGACCGGGGTTTGCGAATCAATCTATGCTGAAGCCGGAGGCACTGCCGCCGGTGGTGCTGATGCAGGAGGAGTTCCCTCTGTTGCCAGCCGCTATGTGATCCGTTTGCAGGAACGGGTAAAGAAGGCTGATGAAGCAGCTCTTCGTGGTTCTCAGCTGATGGCGGATGACGATTACCAGGGTGCGATTGAGCAATACAAAAGTGCGCTTGATCTTTTGCCGGATGCAACCGTGACGGAATCGCGTCGCCGCGCCTACACGCAGCAATTTGCCAACGCCAGTGTCGCTCTCGCGGAGCAGCACGCCAAGGAAGGTCGCTACGCGGAAGCAACCGCCCTTTTGCAGGACGTCCTCCAACCAAGCGTTGATCCGAACAATCTGGACGCAAAGCGTCTTCTCGAACGTCTGCAGGACCCGCAGTGGTATTCTCCGGCGTTGACTCCAGAGCACCTGGCTCGCGTCCGTGCTGTTGAGATGGCTCTTCGGACTGCACAGGGACATATGGAACTCGGGGATTACGACGGCGCAGACCGACAGTATCACGCAGCCCTGACACAGGATCCCTACAACCAGGCTGCCCGTGGTGGTCTGGAGGAAAGTGAGCAGGAGAAGCTGAAATATTACGAGCGAGCCCGTGCCCACACTCGCGCGGCTTTTATGCGGAAAATTGCTGAAGGTTGGGAAATGCCTGTTCCCGTGGATGTGACTCCGCTGACCGGTCCGATTAACGACCCGAACAGCGAGACAACCCGAATCGCTGATATTGAACGGAAGCTGAACACCATTGTTCTTCCAACGGTTGAATTTGCAGACACACCGTTGAGCCAGGCTTTGCAGTTCCTCCAGGAACGCTCAGTCGATCTCGACACCGAGGAACCGGACGTGACCAAGAAAGGCTTCAACATCCTCCTGGATGCAGGTCCGGGTGGCGGCGGTGGTGGAGCTCCAGCTCCCCCGGCAGGTGGTGACTTTGGCGGTTTTGAGGCGCCCGATGCCGCTCCGGCTCCGGCTCCCGCTGCTGGAGGTCTCGGTGGAGTGGGTGATACACTGATCACGCTCCGACTCCAGAATGTCCCGATGGTGGAAGCGTTGAAATACACGACTTCTCTCGCCCAGATGAAATACAAGGTGGAGCCGCACGCTGTCGTGGTGGTGCCGCTCACAGCGACAGATGACAAACTCTTCATGAACACCTACACGGTGCCGCCGAACTTCATTACCGATGGCGGTGGTGGCGGTGGTGGCGGCGGAGCCGCACCGGCTGATCCGTTTGCTGATCCGGTTGCTCCGGGTGGCGGAGGCGGTGGCCTTTCCCCGCGGCGTACGGCGAAGCAGATTCTCGAAGAGAATGCCGGTGTGACATTCCCTGCCGGCGGCAGCGCAGTGTTCAACCCGCAGACCTCTCAGCTGATCGTCCGCACGACCCGTGATCAGATGGAACTGATCGAGGCCTACATTCAAACCCTGTATTCCGGGGTTGAGAAACAGATTTTCATTACGACTCGATTCATCGAGATCGCCCAGGAAAACGGGAAAGAGCTCGGTTTCGACTGGTTGCTCGGCCCGTTCAACATCGACACCAACGCCCGCAACTTCGGCAGCGGCGGAACATTCGGGAACCAGGGTGACTTCGGAAATACCGGCACCTTCCGGGCGAACGATTACTCGATTCTCGATCCGAATGGTGTGCCAATCGGGGTAAACCCGGTCACGGCAGGGATCCGTTCCGGTGCCCGCGCACTCGACTCAGATTCAATCGATGGACTTATTTCTGAAGCAGCTGGCGACACCCAGGATTTGTCCCAGATTGCTCCTGCGATCTTTGGAATTGCTGGTGTTTTCACCGACCCGCAGTTCCAGGTCATGATTCGCGCGTTGCGCCAGAAGAAGGGCGTCGATCTCATGACCGCGCCGTCCATTATGGCCCGAAGCGGTAACCGCGCCAAGATTGAGGTGATTCGCGAGTTCATTTACCCGACCGAATATGATCCGCCGGAGATTCCGAACCAGGTGGGTGCGACCGGTGTGGCCGGTGCCGGTGGTCAGCAGGCGTCCACCTTCCCGGTGACTCCCGCAAACCCGACAGCTTTCGAAACCCGAAATACCGGTGTGACGTTGGAAGTGGACCCGGTCCTGGGGGCAGACAACTTTACGATTGATTTGAACCTCTCGCCTGAGGTGGTCGAGTTTGAAGGATTCATCAACTACGGCAGCCCGATTTCATCGGCCGGTTTCGATGCACTGGGGAACGCCCAGACCGTGACCATTACCGAAAACCGCATTGAAATGCCGGTCTTCAACACCCGGAAAGTGACCACCCAGGTGACAATCTGGGATAAGCAGACGGTCGCGATTGGTGGATTGATTCGCGAAGACGTCCAGGACGTGGAAGACAAAGTTCCGGTGCTGGGTGATCTGCCTGTCGTTGGTCGCCTGTTCCGCAACAATGTGGAATTGCAACTGAAGCGGAACCTCACGATTTTCGTTCGCGCTGAAATTCAGGATCCGTCGGGTCAGCCTTTCAATCAGGAGCGCGGTGATACGGTCGTAGACGAAGATACACCACCACCACCGGGACCGCCTGTCAGAGCGGGTGGGTTCAATCCGCTTCAAAAGTAATTTCAATACCATTTTCCCGGAAAGAGGCTGGATCGGAAACCGATTCAGCCTTTTTCCTTTTCCGGCATGGATGCCTGAACCTTGTTGATTCGGCCGGTAAGTCCGGTTGATTTGAGTCTGCAAAAAACAATGAAGACGATTGCTGTAACCGGGGGAGTTGGAACAGGGAAAAGCACGCTGGTTTCGGCCCTGCAGGAGAAATTGAGGATTGGATCGGAAGCCCTGTTTGATTGCGACGGGGCAGTCCACAAATTGTTGACAACCGAGTCAATCTTGACGAAAGTTGCCGAAGCGTTCGGAAACGAGATCCTCAATCCGGACGGCGGCGTCAACCGTTCCGCGCTGAGAAATATTGTATTCGAAGACGAAGCCCGCCGCTCGGAACTGGAAGGAATATTGCATCCCGCAGTCCTGACTCTCGCCCAAACTGCGCTGGAAAATGCAGCGAATCGTGAAGACCAACCGACATCGTTTTTTTTGATCGAAGTTCCCCTTCTTTATGAAGTCGATTTCCCCGTCAAGCGGGATCTTGATCTGGTCGTTGCTGCCTCCCGAGAAACTCAAATCAACCGTTTAATCGAACACCGACAACTCGAACCCGATACGATCGAACGTCTCCTGTCCTCCCAACTCCCCATCTCTGAAAAAGTGGAACGTGCCGATTTGGTGATTTGGAATGACGGGGTCCTTTCCGAATTTAAGGAGCAAATCGACCTGCTTAGCCAATTTTTGATTCAAGAACAATTTCATGACAACTGAGGAAAAAGAAACCACAAGCGATCTGGACGGACCTGCGGGCCAGGAATCCAGTGCGGCTGCCGAACCGGAAAAATCGGAGGATCAGACGGCAGAGAAACCGAATGAACCAGTTCACGAAGATAAACCGGTTCCCGGCGAAAAGCCGGATCGTGAAAGCGGGAACGATGAAGAAGCCGTCAAAGAGGAGAAAAGGCCCGAAGCAGAAGAAAAGCCCGAGGTAGAGGAGAAGCCCGAGGCAGAAGAGAATCCTGCGGCAGAAGAAAAGCCCGAAGCAGAAGAAAAGCCCGAAGCAGAAGAAAAGCCCGAGGTAGAAGAAAAGCCTGCGGCAGAAGAAAAGCCTGCGGCAGAAGAAAAGCCTGTGGCAGGGGAGAAGCCCCCGCCACCGGAAGTTCCTGAGTTTGTCGATTTGAATGAATTTCAGGCACTTCCACTTGCCGAATTGCAGCAGCGAGCTCAGGACGTCGGCCTGCGCGTGGCTGGAATCCGCTCGAAGCACCAGCTGGTATTTGAAATTTTGCAGTTTTACGGAAAACACGGCACCCGTCTGGAAGCCGAGGGATTCCTGGATTACAGCGGTGACAATTTTGGATTTCTCCGCTGGCCGAAGTTGAGTTTCGCCCCGAATGCCGATGACGTGTATGTCGCCGCCGCATTCATCAAGAAACAGAAATTGCGGCCCGGGCAGTTGTTGCGCTGCCTGATCCGTCCGCCTAAGGACCGCGAAAAATTCCTGTCGACCGAGGAAATTCTCGCAATCGAAGGCGTGCCGGTTGACGAATTTGAAAACGATGCCGATTTCGACGATCTCACGGCTCTGCACCCGGACGAACGTATTATCCTGGAGACAGACGACGCAGCTAGTCCGTCACCCCGAGTGATCGACCTGATCGCTCCATTGGGGAAAGGTCAGCGTGGCCTGATCGTCGCTCCTCCGCGAGGCGGCAAAACGATCCTGTTGAAAAACATTGCCGTCTCCATTGCCAAGAATCACCCCGAAGTGGAACTGATCGTGATGCTTCTCGACGAGCGGCCAGAGGAGGTCACTGACTTCAGGGAAACCGTCGACGCTCAGGTTTTCAGTTCCACCTTTGACGAATCCGCCAAGCGGCATACCCAGGTTTCGGATATGGTTCTCAATCGTGCCCGCCGCCTCGTCGAACTGGGCAAGGACGTCGTTGTATTGCTGGACAGCCTGACCCGGCTCGCCCGGGGACATAACGCCGCCCATCAGGGCGGGAAAAAGGGCAGGGGGGGACCGGTCGGATCCGGTGGCATCTCCGGTGCGGCCCTGCAGCGATCGCGGAAATTTTTCGGTGCCGCCCGGAACGTGGAGGAAGGCGGTAGTCTGACGATTCTCGCGACCTGTCTGATCGAAACCGAAAGCCGAATGGACGACGTCATTTTCGAGGAATTCAAAGGAACCGGGAATATGGAAATCACGCTCGACCGCGAGATGGCCGAGTCGCGAATCTGGCCGGCGATTCACTGCCTCAAATCGGGGACCCGAAAAGACGACCTGTTGTATCACCCCGAGGAATTACAGCGGGTCAACGGACTCCGGAAACAGATGGCACAGCGCCCGCCGGGCGAAGCAATGGAGGTTCTGTTGCAAAACATAGCCAATACCAATTCCAATGCCGAATTGCTGCTCCGTGGTTTGCAGTAAAAACTCGTCCGTCCGGACCCGGTTGCCTGTTGATTTTCGCATCGTATGACTTCCCTCCCGGAGCACTATATCGATACACCCGAAGACCTGGTGTCATACCTGGATGAATTGACGGACGGTGGCACTCATCACCCCGACTGGTGTGCGATTGATACCGAGGCAGACAGCATGCACTCCTATGAGACCAAGCTGTGTCTCATCCAGTTTGCCGTCAAAGATTCCCTGGCCATTTTCGATCCCCTCGCCATCCAGCAACCTGAAATTCAGCCGCTTCTTGATTTTCTTGATCAGGTCGACGTCGTCTGGATGCACGGGGCCGACTACGACATGTCGATGTTTCGCCGGACCTACGATTGGATTCCGCGTTGCGTTTGGGATACGCAAACGGCTGCCCGGCTGCTGGGGGTCGAACAGTTTGGCCTCGCGAACCTGCTGGACCAGGAATTCGGAGTCAAGGTATCCAAGCAAAGCCAAAAAGCAGACTGGAGCCGACGGCCCTTGACTGAGAAGATGCAGGACTACGCGTACAACGACGTCCGTTACCTGCTGGAAATGGCCCGGCGCTTTATTGATCGGCTGAAGGAAAAAGGGCGTTTTGAATGGTTTATTGAATCCTGCGAAGCAGCCCAAACTCTGGCCGCCGAGCGGGAGGAAAAAACGGATAAGGATCAATGGCGAATCACCGGTTGGGGAAATCTCGATCGCCGGGGCCTCGCCTTTCTTCGCGCTCTCTGGAAGTGGCGTGACGACGAATGCCGCCGCCTCGATCGGCCCGCCTTCAAATTGGTTTCAAACGCCGAAATCGTCAGTCTCTCCGAGAAATTACAGGCAGGCGAAAAAGTCGATCCGCCCCCCTATTTGCGTCCGGGCATCGCCCGCCGCTTGTTGAAAACCGTGACGGAAACGAGAAATCTCGATCCGTCCGAGTACCCCGTAAAACACCGGCGCACTGGCGGAATCCGCCTGCAAATTGATGAAGACCGCCTCCAGTCGTTGAAATCCCACCGCAACCGTCAGGCGAAACAACTCGGGATCGATCCCACACTGATCGCCCCCCGAATGGTTCTCGAGCGGCTTGCCAGTTCCAACCTCGAGCAGGAGCAGAAAGACGGGTTGCTGCTCGGATGGCAGCGTGAGTTGATGGGACTCTGAGCAGTAATTTGAACCAACAGGGTTCGTTCTCCAAACCAACCCTGTTGACTCGTTTTTTGCGCTTACCACGGCGGCAGAGCCATCGTTCCGCCGTCCAACGTCACGATCGTTCCGTTGATGTATTCCGACTCGTCGCTGAGCAAAAAGGCGGCCGTTTTCGCAATGTCGAGCGGCTGCCCCAGTCTGCGGACCGGAATTTTCTGCTCCACCTGCGCGTACAGTTCCTCGACGGGCGCATCCCATCCCTCGCAACTCGCCGCAAGCATCGGGGTGTCGATCGTGCCGGGCGAAACGCCAACTGACCGGATTGTTCCTGCGTGATCCGTCGCCAGGCAGCGGACCAGAGCCTCCAGCGCAGCCTTTGAGGCACAGTACAAAGCGTGCGCCGGAAATCCGATTTGAGCTGCTACGCTGGTCGTGATCAGGAAAACGCCGCCTCCGGTTTTCTCCATTGCCGGAATGGCGTGCTTCGCGGTCCAGAACGCTCCCTTCACGTTTACCCCCATCAGCCTTTCAAAGTCGCGCTCTGTAAAATCCGTCACGAGGCCTTTTCCCCAAACCCCGGCGTTGCAATGCACCCCGTCAATTTTTCCAAACGCCTGCACAGACTCTCCGATCATCGCTTCCACGCTCGATTCGTCCGAGACATCACAAAACACGAATCGCACTCGATCTTCCCCCAACTCAGCCTGAAGGGCTGCTCCTTCCTCCTTTTGAATCGAAGCCGCCACGACTCTTGCTCCGCATTTCCCGGCAAAATAGCGAACGCAGGCTTCCCCGATCCCGGACGTTCCGCCGGTCACGATAATAGTTTTTCCTTCCAGTTTCATGATGCCTCGTCCCCGTCGAGCAGGTCCCGGAACTCCGTCGCGCCTTCGCGAAACTGCATGTATTCAAAAACTGCGTCATCTTTCAGGAAAAACGCCACCAGCAACCCGTCCATCGGCGCGAATGGTTCCAAAATGACTTCCTCACCCTCCAGCGCGTCGTGAATGTCGATGCCCTCGATGCGGAATGCGATGTGGGGAAGATCCCGGATTGGCCCGGTCACAGGGGAATCGGCTTCGAACCGGAGAAACTCGATCCGGTAGGGGTGATCCTCGGGGCGTGTGACCCAGACTTTTGTATCTTCGACGTAGCTTTCTCCCGGCTGGGGATCGTTCGTCGGTAGCCCGATGTGATGGAAAAATTTCTGCATGGAAAAGCGTTGGTCTCTCCGGTGATAGCGGAGGCGGGGAAGAGGGTCAAGACGAACCAACAGGGTTGGGTTGGCGAATCGACCCTATTGGTTCGTTTTTCCCTAATTTTCGGGGATTTCGTCCGTTTGAAAGGCGCACGATCCGTGTTGAAAACGAATACGTTACAGGTGACACTGTTGTTTGTGCATAATCAGGTTTTTCCTGTCTTCCTCCCTTCCGACACAAAAACTGCTTCATGAAATTGATTCGGCGTCTGTTCGTCATTCTCTGTCTCGTCGTACTCGTCGCAGGGATCTGGGGAGCGGTGTATGCCCGGAAAGTTGGCTTTTCCAACAGCTGGCGTCAGAAAATTGAAGAGGAGGTCGGCAAGCGCGGCTATTTCATTGATATCGGAAAACTGACACTCGGACCGTTGCGCGGGCTGGTCGCAGAGGATATCCGGTTTTACCAGACGGAAAAACGGCAGCAGGAGATCGCGTTCGTGGATGACGTGTTCCTCGATCTCGATTTGAGCAAGGTGTTCGACGGCGACAAGCAACTTTCGATCAACACCCTCGATATTCAGGATGCCAAGTTGTCTCTGCCGCTCGATCCGGGAAATCCGGAAAGCCGCGCCAAGCTTCGGGTCGAGAATTTGTCCGGCCGCTTGGTGGTGACCGAAAACCAGATTGAAGTGGTGCGCGCCCAGGCGGAGATCGAAGGAATCGAAATCTCCGTCAAGGGTTCGATGTTCCGGCCGGAGAATGCCGCCGAATTGTTTTCCAAGAAAGACCAAACCCCGGAGGAGCGGCGCGATGAACTGGCTGAAATCGCCAAGCAGCGATCGCAAGCCCGGCAGTTACTGCGTGAAATTCAAAAACTGGAATACCTCGAGGGTGACAACCCGAAACTCGAGATTGAATTTCGCAGCGATTTGGAAGATCTGACGGCCCTCCAGGCCACAGGAAGATTCACCGCGTCCAAATTCCGGCGCGGTTCCTACACGGTCGAGTCTCTCTCCGTCGTGGCGGAATACGAAGGCGATCGGGATCGGGCATTTTTGAAAGAACTGCACCTGCGGGATGACCAGGGCGATTTGCGAATGGATGCCTCGTGGCAGGAGGATTCGAACGAGGTCGAATTTTCTCTGAGTTCGACCGTGAATCTTCCCCAACTCGTGACCTCCATTTTGAATGATCCGTCCGTGCTGGGGGATGTCGTCTTCTTCTCCCCACCCAAGTTGGAACTCGAGGGGACGATCAACCTCGATGATCTTGCAGCAAAGGCTCAGCCTGAGCTGGGCCCCTTCCGGTTGCCGGCCGAAGTAATCGGAACATTTCACTGCGACCGGTTTGTGAGCAAAGGCGGAGAGGTTTTTGACGGGCTGGAATTTGATTTTGCCGTCGAAGGCGAACAATTTTACGCACGCAACATCCGTCTCGATCACAAGACCGGCATGATGTTGGCGAATGTGATTTACGAACCGGACCAGGGCGAGCGGGCGTTCCGATACCAGGCGGAATTGAAAATGGATCCGCGAACATTTATTCCGTTTGTCCGGCTGGAGGAAACACGCGAGTTTTTGAACGCCTGGGATTTCGATCCCGAAAAATCGAACATTTACGTGGCCTCTGTCGGCGAAGGCGCGGATTTTAACGCCCAGGAGTGGCGGAGCAAAGGCGTGATCGATTTGCGGAACTTCAAGCTCAACGGTGTGGCATTCACTGAATTGGAGACCGAGTACGAAACGGACGGAATGCAGCAGGTTTTTCGAAACGTCCGCCTGGCCCGGCCGGAGGGTGAAATCACAGCCGATGAGGCAAGGCATGACGCCAAAATCAAGCGCTGGACACTCCCCGAGGTCATTTCCACCGTCGATCTGATTGAAGGAGCCACCGCTTTCTGCCCGAAAGAAGCCGAGAGGGTTCTTTTGCCGTATCAATTTGGAGCACCGCCCCGCGTGATCTTGTCCGGCGTGATCGATGGACGAAAGATCGAAGACATTCCCGGCGGCGTGCCTGACTCCGTGTTCTCGATCCAGTTCAGCAGCGAGGTTCCCGGAAAATACGAATTCCTCGGACAGACTTTAGACCTCGCCAATCCGCAGGGCGTTGTGCTCATAGACCGGGATGTCGTCCACCTGAAGCATTTCAACGCCAAGATTTTCGGCGGACATGTCGGGGTGGATTTCAAGACCATCGGAGCCAGCCAACCCCAGCCGGATTTCGAAGCACACGTGGAACTGAAGGACATCCCGTTTCACGAGTTGTCTGGGTTATACAGCGATTACCAGAGCACCGAGGGATCGCTGGAAGGCCAGATGTACTTGAAAGGTAAGATCGATGACGTCAGCTCGATTGACGGTTCCGGCGCGGCAAAAATCGTGAATGGAGATGTATTCGCCATCCCGATGATGGGGCCGCTCTCGAAATTCATCGGTGAAGTGATTCCGAATCGGAACGCCGGTTACAGCGTGGC
>JABDJT010000577.1 GCA_013003335.1 Verrucomicrobiales bacterium
CGATCCGGCTGCGCGAATTTTCCAGGACGAAGTCGAACACGGATTCGATACGAATGCGGAGCAGCTGATCATTTCTAACGAGCTCCTGCTCGAATACCTCGACTCGGCCGAGGACAGCCTGCGCAAGGCGCTTTTTCTGGATAAACTGGAGCCGCCCGTCACGAAGACGACAAATTTTCATCCGGGAAAATTTCAGGGCGGGAGCCGGCGATATACCACTTACAAAAAGCAGTCGACCGTCATGCGTGGTCCGGCAGCTCAGTATCCGGCCAATGGCGCGCGGCGGGTTGAGTTTGCGGGAAATTATCGCGTCACGATTTCAGCAGCCGGAGTGGATCGCGATACCTACGGCAAACTGAAATTTCCGCCCGCCCAGGGGCCGATCAAGATGGCTGTCGGTTCGCGGCTGGATGGCCAGGGCGGTGGAAACGGAGGCTCGAAGTTGCTGAAAGTATTCGATCTCCAGGACAATCAGTTTGGAACCTTCGAAGTGGAGATGTGGCTGGATAAAGGGGCCTATCCGTGGGTCAGCTTTCACAACGGCGCGGGAAAACCGGCGGCTTCGATTCGGCAGGCGATTCGACGGAAACGACTCGATCCGAAAAAGAATTCTCCGCAAAATTATCGCGGGCCGGGAGTGGAGGTCTCAAAGTTTTCAGTCGAAGGCCCGCTTAATCCGGAATGGCCGCCCGCGACCTACAAAGCGGTTTTTCGGGAAAACGTGATGCCCGATTTTGAAGACGCTGCGGTTCGCGATCGGGTTCTGTCGCGCTTTGTATCCCGCGCCCTTCGCCGCGTCGCGACCGAGGAGGATGTGAAAGATTTTCGGGAATACCTCGGCCAGCAATACAAAAAAACGGGCGACTGGCATGAGGCTTTCATCAAGACCTATGCGGCGGTGATGGCTTCACACGATTTTCTTTATCTGAAAGAGGAAGTTGGTGAGCTGCCGCCTTTCGATCTCGTGAGTCGCCTGTCGTATTTTCTCTGGAGCACGATGCCGGATCTGGAATTGCTGATGCTGGCACACTCGGGCGAGATTTTAAAACCGGATGTATACGCCGCGCAGGTTGATCGGCTGCTCCACGATCCCCGAAGCAGTGAGTTTGTGGACTCGTTCGCCACGCAATGGCTCTCGCTCGATATGTTGGGGATGATGGCGCCGGACGCGATGGAGGGGGAATACACGATCTATCACAAACGGGGATACGAAGCGGCGTTCCGAAACGAAACGCTTCGCTATTTCCGACACGTGCTTTTAGAAAACCGGCCCGTCGGGGATTTTCTCGATTCGGACTACACCTTTCTCAACAGCACCCTGGCGGAGGCCTACAAGATTCCGTTTAAAGGCGGGAGCCAATTTCAGCGCGTGACGCTTCCTGCTGGATCGGTGCGCGGCGGACTTCTCGGGCACGGCAGCATTTTGTCCCTCACGTCCAACGGCGTCGAGACGCTGCCCGTGACGCGCGGCCACTGGGTTCTCGACGAACTTTTGGGAACGCCGCCACCGCCGCCGCCAGCTGAAGTTCCGGCTCTGGTTCCGGATCTTTCCGGAGTCGACACCCCGCGCGCCCAGCTTGCCCGTCACCGCGAAGACGCGGCCTGTTTTGAATGCCACAAGCAAATGGACCCGATTGGACTGGCGTTGGAAAATTTTGACGTCATCGGCCGATACCGCACGAAATACAATGCCAAAACCAAAATCGATTCGGCCGGCGAGATGTATGGAATTCCTTTCAAAAACGTCGCCGAGCTTCGGAAGATCCTTCGGTCGCGCGAGGAGGATTTTGCGAAAAGCCTGACGGCTAAGCTCGCAGAATACGCCAAGGGGCGGGAGCTAAACCGGAGTGATTTGGAGATCGTGGATCAGGTTGTGGCTGAAGCCGCAAAAGCCGACTACCGATTCAAAACGCTTTTGCGGAAAATGCTCATGAGTAAATTGATGCTCGAACGTTGAAACGTGTTCTATTCGGCTACCGCTGAATTTATGAGCAAATCATCCACGGCCGAAACTGATGGCAAAACTCCTGATTCGGATCTTGAGATCAAAGATGCCCGTCTCATTTTCAATTCCACTTGGGACCAGTTGGAAACCGAATACGGCCATGAGCGTCTTCGCTTTCCGAAGGAGATCATTCTGCTTGGCGGTGCGCCCGGGGCAGGGAAGGGGACGAACACCGATTTCATCATCAAGGCGCGGGGATTTACCTGCGAGCCGATTGTGATCAGTTCCCTGTTGAACCGGCCGGAGATGCAGGTTCTCAAGGACGAGGGACGCCTCGTGGGGGACCGGGAAGTAGTCGGCCTGCTCTTCCGTGAAATTCTCAAGGAAGAGTATCGCGACGGAGCGATTTTGGATGGCTTTCCCAGAACGCGGGTTCAGGTCGAATGCCTTCGCATGCTGGTGGAAAAGATTAACGCGCTGCATCGGGAGTTTCACGATACACCGCTCGCCGGGCATTTCAGGAAGCCGACGATTCATGCCATGGTGCTGTTCGTTGAAGAAGCCACCAGCGTGGAGCGGCAGCTGAAACGCGGTCGCGAGATTAAACGCCACAATGCCAAGGTCACTGAAACCGGGATGGGCGAAATTCAGGAACTGCGAACGACGGATCTGGATCCGAAAGCAGCGCAGCAACGGTATCGCGTTTTCAAAGAGGAAACCTGGGACGCCCTGCAATCACTGAGATCGGAATTCTTCTATCACTTCATCAATGCCGAAGGCGACATTTCGGATGTAGAGAAAAATATCTATTCCGAGCTGCAATATCAGAGTTCACTGGAATTGGATTCACGCACCTTTAACCGGCTACGAACCATTCCTCTCGCCAGCGAGATCGTGATTCACGCGCGGCAGGAGTTGGTGAAACGGCTGGATAGCTATGAACTGGAACACAGTGAGCAGTTCGGAAAAGTTGTCGCTATCATCCTGAAGCAATTCATGCCGATCGTGACCCGCCACGCGATTTCCGGGGAATCGATCGTCAGTTCGGTCGACAAGATTTTTGACGAGCCTCTCTCATTGGCAATGCTGATCGATATTTTTTCCGAAAGAGGATACCACGCGAGGGTCGACAAGGAACTCGAGCAAATTCCCGACCGCGTTGACCTTGAGACCGGGGAAATCACATGCCGTGACCACTGGGTCTATCGATTTCATATCTTTTTCGAGGGGTCGGACATTCGGAGGGGGCAATGAATCCAATTCCCAGTATTGTCTGTGTTCTCTGGTTCACCGTCGTGGCAGCCGTTTCGGGCGGGGAACAACCCAACGTCGTGTTGGTCATCACCGACGACCAGGGCTACGGCGATCTTGGATTCACGGGGAACCCGATCATTCAAACTCCAAATCTAGACGAGTTGGCG
>JABDJT010000071.1 GCA_013003335.1 Verrucomicrobiales bacterium
TGATCGCGGCAGGTTACGTAAATCGAGCCGTCCACAATTTTCAGCCCGAGCGGTTGGAACAGCCCCGAGCAAATTCGTTTCCAGGTCAGTTCGCCCTTAAGTTGATCGATGCCTTCCACCATCCAGACATCACCCATCCACGTGCAAACTGCGGCCCGTTTTCCGTCAGGGTAAAAATCGAATCCGCTCGTCCGCATCCAGGACTGGTGCGGGTTCAGATCGGCGTCGGGAACGGTGAGGACATCCACGGCGAACGGACCGGTTTCGGTGCCGGGCTGGATTTGGGTTTTGACGGGTGTTGGTGGAGCGAATCGTGCGTTCTCTGGACCAACGGTCCACTCCATTTCTGCACTCGTAAGTGCACCCGGGATTTCCACCGTTACGCCGTCGGTGGAGGTCGCCAAAGTCAGGGTTTTCGGGGTTTCATTTTTAGGAATGCGAATGGTTCCCTTTTCTCCCCGGTTGATACGCAGGACTAAATCGTTCCGGGATTTTCCGATCTTCAGCGCGCGCAAAAAGGCTCCTTCTTTCATTCCGATCACCCATTCGTGAACTCGGGTTCCTCCGACTTCGTATTCGAGAACGGGTGCTGAATTTGTGAAATGAATCCCTTTAAACTGCGCCCAATCCCGCGGAATCGGCCCGAACTTCCGCCCGTCTTTCCCCACCACGCGCGGTGCGTCCCCCTCGCCGGTCTCAGGATTCGCCCAGCCGGGTTGGTCGGGATTTGTGATGATCCGCTCGCCCACGATGCTGGTGTGCGTGCCGTGTGAGCCATCGAAATCGATGCCTTTCCAATCGACAAACTGATCGCCGATGTAAAACGCGGCCAGCCGCATCGTGTCGTGATCGTAAATCGCCCAGGCTTTGCCCTTCGACACGCCGCCCGGGCCGGGATCGAGGCGGAAGGCGATCCCTTTCTGGGCGATGTTGACGTTTTCATCAACCGGCCCCGGCTCGATTTGGTAGGTGCCGAACAACACGTCTCCAAAATCCATCAGCTCATACTGCGGTGGACGCTTGGCCGCTTCTTTTTCCTCGACCAACGACATCCCGCGAGGGAGCGCGGCGAGGTAGGCGTCGTCGATTTTTGAAAGCTGTTTCGGGTTCGCTTTCGCCAAAAATTCTTCCCGAATGTAGTGGATGACATCGTATTTTTGCCGCGTCGAATACTGCTGCATCGGCGTCATCAGCCCGTAGCCCTTTGTGAGGGTTTGCCACATGCGAAACGGGTCGTTTCCGTTTTTAAACTCGGCCTTCGGGTCATGAAATTTCAGCGAAAGCGGAATCGAGCCCTCCTGCGTTGCCGTGCCGTGGCAGGTCACGCAAAGCTGCGTGTAAATCGCCTTCCCGCGCTCGAATGACTCCGCATTCCAGCTCGCGACGAGGTCAGCGTGATCCGATTTTTCGAGCGGCTGAATCCACGCTTCGTGAAAGGTCGCGCCGTCCGTCTTCTCCAGCTTGATCTCCGTTGCGAAGCCCGGCTGCGCTCCGAATTTCACGAGCTCGGGTGCTTCTCCCGCTTTTGGTTTCTCCCCGCCGCCCGGCTTCCAGTGAAAATCCGGCGTGTTCACCGTTTCGGCGTCCTTTTTCCCGAGCGATGCAATTTCGTCCTCATCCAACTGACGTTTCCAAAACATCACCTGTTCGATTTTTCCGTCCTTGAAATCGCCTCCGAAATTCGTCGCTGTGCTGCCGATTTTGAAAACGTGTTTCGGATCATCTTCCGATGTGAAATCACCTTTTTCCGCCACGAATTTTCCGTCCACAAACAAATCCGCGTGCCCGTCTTCGTTCACTGTCAGAACCGCGATGTGCTCTTTTCCGTCCGCCAAATTCGGCCCGCCGCGAATCGCACCGACCCAGCCGATGTCGTAGGTCAAAACTCCGCCGCGCAGAAACAGGGTCTTTCCATTCGGCTGCCATTTTCCCGTGGCCGGCGCCCGCGCCGCGAGCGTTCCATTTTTCGATTTCGTGTGAAAGCGAGCCATCAGCGTGAACGCCCCGTCCATCGGAAAATCTTTCCCCGGTTTCGCCCCGACTTTCTCCGCGGCCGAGCCATCTGAAATCGTCGAATCCGGCATTTCGATTCGCAGCGGCTTCAGATCGCCTTCGCGCTGCACGTGAATCGTCGCCGGCGCATTGGGAATGTGCTCGAATGTCACGTCCGCCGTGGCGTTTTCGCCCGCGGGCAACTCGATGCCGTGGTTCGCCAGCTCAAGCTGGATGGGCTTTTCGGCCGAGTATTTGAGAAAGAGGCGGAAATTCGAGACGCTCGTTGCTTTTCCCGGACCGACTGATTTTCCGTCGAGCAGGGAAATTCGCGTTTCCTCGACGGGTGTGGAAGGGATGACCGGAAGTTGGGAAACACCGGTCGAAGGAGCGGACAGGAAAAGCAGCAGGATCGAACAGGCAAAGAGGGGGCGTTTCATGATCGCCCCGAAGTTGCCGTTTTCCGGCTCCGGTGTCAAAGCGTGAGCGTGGGGGAACCTTGATCAGAGTCCCACGCGCCGAAACAGTTCGTCCAGCGGCAGTTGCAACCCGATGAAGAAATCGCCGAACTCGCCGTATTTCACGGTCACTTCGTCAAAGCGCATCTGGTAGACAATTTCCTTGATGTCCTGTGT
>JABDJT010000089.1 GCA_013003335.1 Verrucomicrobiales bacterium
ATTCGGGGAAGAAGACAAGCAGATCATCGACATGGGTTTTCTGAAACAGGGCCAGACCATGCCCGAAGTGGAGTCCGTGACCTTCTCCATGCAAGTCGGCGAAGTCAGCCCGATTGTCGCGACCCATTTCGGCTTTCACCTGTTCCGCCTCGAAGAGCGAAAAGAACCGACGCCTGTTCCCTTCGACGAATTGAAGGACCAACTCGTCGAACAGTTTCTCAATCACAGCCGCGAACAGAAAATCCAGGAACTGATCGACAGTTTGAAGGAGAAGGCCACGATCGAGGAAGTTGAGGAACCGGTCGAAGCCTGATTTTTGACTCCGGAACCGTGGCCCAACCGAAAATTCTCGTCACGCTGAACGTGCCGCGCGAACACCTCGCGCCGCTCGACGGACTGGCCGAACTGATCATTTCCGATCACGAACCGCACCCGATGCCGCGGGCCGAGGTTCTGGAAAAAATCGGAACCTGCGATGGATTGATCAGCCAGGGCGAATTGCGGGTCGATGAAGAATTGCTCGCCGTCGCACCGAAACTGAAAATCGTCGCCAACGCCGCGATGGGCACGGACAATCTCGACCTCCCCGCTCTCTCCGCTCGCGGGATCCAGGCGACCAATACGCCCGCTGCCTTCATTCAATCCACCGCCGATCTGACTTTCGGCCTGATCCTGAGCGTGACCCGGCGGATCGCGGAAGGGGATCGGTTCGTCCGCACCGGCGAATGGGGAAAACTCGGCATGCAACCGCTACGCTGGGAATCGCCCCTGCTCCGCGGAAAAAATCTCGGCCTGATCGGCTACGGAAAAATCGCCAAAGAAGTCGAAAAACGCGCTGAGGCTTTCGGGCTGCAGGTTTTACACACGCGGACTTCAAATCCGGAGAATCATCCGAATTTTCGCGAACTGGATGCCCTGCTCGGCGAGTCCCAGATCGTCGTCGCGCTCGTTCCGCACACCCAATCGACCGACCGGCTCATGAACGCCGAACGCTTCGCCAAAATGCAGCCGGGCTCTTATTTCATCAACGTCGCCCGCGGCAAAGTCATGGACGAAGCCGCCCTGGTCGATGCGCTCGCCGGCGGACATCTCGCGGGTGCCGGCCTCGATGTTTTCGAGGAAGAGCCGGTCGTGAATCCCGCGCTTTTCGCAATGGAAAACGTCCTAATGACCCCGCACGTCGGCGGAGCGACGTTTGAAGAACGGGCAGCCGGTCGCCTCGAGGCGGCGGAAAACGTGGCCTGCTTCCTGAAAGGCGAATCAATTCCTTCACCGGTCAATTGACCGGGCTTCCGTCCGTTTTTTCGCAAAACGATCAAACAGGGTTTGATCGATGAACCAACCCTGTTGTATCGTTTCAATCGATACCCTGTTTTATCCGTCATGAGCCTGAACGTGCACCACCTCGAACTGTTTTATTTTGTCGCCAAGTTCGAGGGAATTACCGAGGCGGTCCGGAAAATGCCATACGGAATTCAGCAGCCCGCCGTGTCCGGGCAAATATCGCAATTGGAAAAGAGCCTGGGGCTCAAACTGTTTCATCGCCGCCCGTTTGCGCTGACCCCTGCCGGTGAGGAATTGTATGACTACGTCTATCCATTTTTCTCGCAGCTCGACCAGGTCGGCGGACGACTTCGCGGTGAGGAAACGCAGCATCTCCGGCTGGCGGCATCGGCCGCGGTTTTGCGAAACCATCTACCCCAGGTTTTGCAGGCCGTGCGATCGGATTTTCCGGATCTCCGCCTGACTTTGCGCGAAGTGAAATCGACCGAGATCGAGGCGGCCCTGCAAAAACAGGAGGCGGACGTCGCCGTCACGATCTTGCACCGCAAAACCGCCCCCGGGCTGACTTCCATCAAGCTGCTGGAACTGCCGCAGGTGCTGTTGGTCCCGAAAAACGCGCCGATCACGAAATTTCGCGAAGTGGTGGCCAAAGCGGAAGGTCCGCTGATTTCGCAGCCGCTCATCACGTTACCGCCGAATGAGCAGCTCTCGCTCTTGTTCCAGGCCGGGCTGAAAAAGCGGGATTTGCAGTGGGACCCGTCGATGGAGGTTTCCGAAGTCGGATTGATCGAACGATACGTCAGCGACGGATTTGGATATGGAATCACCCTCAACATCCCCGGAATCGCCTGGCCGAAAACCGTTCGCGCGATCCGGCTTCCTGCCGCCGATTTTGCGCCCGTGGTCGTGGGAGTTTTGCACATGGGCAACCTGAAAGCCGTCGGAAACCGGTTTGTGAAAGTAGCCCAGGCGTACGCGAAGGAATTGATGAAAGCGGCGTAGATACCGTAACCCACTTTTTCAAAATGGCGGAGAGGGTGGGATTGACTCCGTCTGTCTCAGGAAACCGCTCCGCTTGTTTCCTTCGGCTCGAACTGCGTTCGAACCCCACATTTCCTCCCTCCATTTTTTCAAAATGGCGGAGAGGGTGGGATTCGAACCCACGGTACCTTGCGGTACGGTAGTTTTCAAGACTACTGCATTCGACCACTCTGCCACCTCTCCAGATGTCACGATCGACAAAAATCTGATCGCCGCTTTTCGCGATTTCGCAACCCGTTTTCCCAAATCCGACGGGCGGTCAGAAGCCCTTTTTCGCGAGCACTTTCTGTAATTCGGCCTGGAATGCCAAAAGCTGATCTTCACTCGGACGAAATTCTTCATCAGGTCCCGGCTCCATACCCAGTCTTCCCATTTGATCCAGATACCAGCCGAGGGATTTCCCGCCCGAAAAGGTGACTTTCCCACTCACAACCATTCCCGGCCGCTGCAGTTCATCGACCGTGACGTTGGCCTCCTCCGTCGGTCCCTCGTCGGAACTTTCGTCGTCGGATGCCGCGGGTTCGTCCGTTTCCAGGTCCTGCGGATCGGGATCCGGAGATTCGTCCACCGCTTCGTCGTCGCCTTCTTCGGTTTCTTCAGCTTCCGGTTCTTTCACCGGGTCCGGTGGCAAGGTCACCCCGATGTCTTCGATCAGGAAACGCATTTCCATGTAAGTGACGCTCACGTCCATCTCTTCGCGGAGCCGCTGCTGGATATCCGGCAGGCTGGCACCGTCGTCGGCCCATGATTGAATTTCGGCGATTTGCTCTTTGGTCAGCGATTTGGCGGCGCTCATGGGCGTCAGTCTCGGTGGTCCTTATCAAAAATCAAACCAACAGGGGCGGTTCATGTCCGGTGAACCAATCGCGCCCTTGATCCCTGCCCGGATTTCCCCGATCCTGTGGCCAAATGACGTATCCTCTTTGCACCGGTTTCGATTCCCCGCTCGGACAGAGTCGGCGGGAAATGCTGACCCGTTTCGGCGGGGGGCTGGGCGGGATTGCGCTCGCGAACCTGCTCGGTGCGGCGGAAAGTGGTGGTGGTGGCACGATCGACGGCGGCTTTCATCACAAGCCGAAGGCGAAACGGGTGATTTATCTGTTCATGTCGGGCGGCCCGTCGCAGATTGATCTCTTCGATTTTAAGCAACGGCTCATTGACGAAACGGGCAAAGAACTTCCGGATTCGGTGCGGAAAGGCCAGCGGCTCACCGGGATGTCAGGCAACCAGGCCAGCCTGCCGCTGGTGGGGACGCCCTTCAAATTTGCGCAGCACGGAAAAAGCGGGCAGTGGATGAGCGAGCTTTTGCCCCACACGGCGAAAAATGCGGACGACATGGCGATCGTCAATTCGATGTATACCGAGGCCATCAATCACGGCCCGGGCGTGACCTTTCTGCAAACCGGATCGCAATTTCCCGGCAGACCGAGCATGGGCGCATGGCTGAGCTACGGACTCGGCTCCATGAATGAAAATCTGCCGTCTTTTGTTACGCTGGTGACGAAAGGAAAGGGCGGCCAGCCGCTTGTTTCCCGGCTTTGGGGCAGCGGATTTTTACCGGGCAAACACGCCGGAGTTCGTTTCCGGGCCGACAAGGATGCGGTTTTGTATTTAAATTCGCCCGACGGAATCGATCCCTCCAGCCGCCGAAAAATGCTGGATCGGCTGAAGGAATTGCACGAGCACCAGCTTGAAAAATCGGGCGACGCTGCGCTGGAAACGCGCATCGCGCAGTATGAAATGGCCTTCCGGATGCAGGCGTCCATCCCTGAGGTTACGGCTATCGAAAAGGAACCGAAATCGACTTTCGAACTGTACGGTGAAGACGCCAAAAAGCCGGGAACTTTCGCTGCGAACTGCCTGCTGGCCCGCCGTTTGGCAGAGAAAGGCGTCCGTTTCATCCAGTTGTATCACCCGGGCTGGGATCAGCACGGCGGCCTTCCGGGCGGGATCAAGCGTCAAACGAAGGAGACCGATCAGGCGAGCGCAGCACTCGTCACGGACCTGAGGC